>NZ_JANRHB010000089.1:0-901 GCF_024733855.1 Gordonia sp. GONU | reverse complement strand
TCTCGTTCCACATCGAGTTGCTCAGCAGGCACGCACAGTGTGTCGCTGTGGCGGCGGGTGTTGACCTCGACACACCAGTCCCGCGCGGCCCGGTTCGCTGCGTGCACATCCAGCTGCACGTCGTCACGACCAGCGGCGATCTTGGCTTCGGTCCACAACGGTTGCGCCAGATCTGACTGCGCGTACCCGCAGAGGTTCTCCACGATCCCTTTCGATTCCGGATCGGCGCCGTGACAGAAATCCGGGGCGAACCCGTAGTGGGTGGCAAACCGCACATACGAGGGGGTGGGTACGACGACGTTGGCGACGACTCCACCTTTGAGGCAGCCCATCCGATCAGCGAGTACCTTGTTGGGTACTCCACCGATCTCCTCAAAGGCTTCAGCGATGAATCCGAGTGTGGTGGTGGATGTTTCATTGGTGGCGAACCGAACGAACCGCCAGCGTGAGAACGCCAACACCGCGCAGAACATGTGCAGGCCGCCGATCACGGCCCAATCGATGACCAGGTAGTCACCCGGAGCCCACACTGCCGGGCGACGCCCACGATGGTGATCACGGCGCCACTGTGTTTTCTCCTGGGCGACGAGACGACGGAAGTTGCGGGCCGAGCCTGCATAGCCCGCCGCTCGCGCTACTGGTAGCAGACGTTTGGCGGTGATCCGGCCGTGTGACCGCTCGACTCTCTCGGCGACCAGCTCGGCGACGGTGTCGTAGTTGCGGGCCCGTTCCTTGCGATCGGGTGGTTGATCGTCGGCCTCGAACCGGTCGACCACACGTTTGACGGTCTTGTGGGTGGTGCCGCACACCTCGGCTGCGGCGCGATAGCTTCCGAGTTCTCGGTAAGCAGAAATGATGTCCATACGGTCCTTCGCAGACTTCAATGGAACTCCCAGGCGGT
>NZ_JANRHB010000088.1:0-903 GCF_024733855.1 Gordonia sp. GONU | reverse complement strand
ACGAAAACAGTGGTCTTGGCGCCCTTCTCACCGAACGCACCACCCATCTGATCGAGTGCTTGAAACGATGGAACCCCAGCAGGGATCGGATCAACAGACTGCTGCCGCACCACCGTCTCCAACTGGGGAAACAGTATCGCCAAGACGACACCCACAGCCACCCACGCCCCGATGACAAGAGATCTGTGCGCCAAGGTGAACCGCGCCAACCGCCCCAACGTCGCGCTGTACTCGCTGCGTTCCACCAACCGGCGCGCCGTCAAGCGCCCACCACTTGGACGTTGGACCACCATACGCAGTACCTCACCCTCGACCCAGGCCGCTTCTGAAACCGGCGGTAGCGTTACGGTACTAGCGGTAGCGTAGATGGGGAAGGAGGTTAGGAGGTTTGGTGCCGCCGGTGGGCCGTGAGGAAGTCGTCGACAAGCTGTTCGAGATCGCCGACTGCCATCGAACGAATGCCCGTGAGCTTGGCAAAGACCAGCGGGCCGGCGAGCTGGGTGACTGCCATGGTCAAATCGAAGTTGTCGAGCTCAGCCGTGGCCACGTCACTCGTCAACACTCGATCGAATGGCTCTCGATACTGCTCGACGACTCGACGACGCAGTGGCGCGAGCGCGTTCTGATCCCCGTCGGGTTGCTCGGGAAGCATTGCCAACCATGCCAGCGTCGTCATCTGTAACGGTGCCTGATCGATAAGTTCAGCCTGCCGGTGCATCAGCTTCAGCAGGTCATCGCGGATCGACGTCGTCGTCGCGGGGGTCTCGGCCTGGGGCAACAACCGCTCGAAGGCAGCCGCCACCAGATCTGTGGAGCTCTCGAAGTGACGATACAAGGTGGTGCGAGCAACACGAGACAGTCGAGTGACCGCCTCCACGGTAACGGCTTCGACCCCGCCACTGT
>NZ_JANRHB010000087.1:0-921 GCF_024733855.1 Gordonia sp. GONU | reverse complement strand
ACGAAAACAGTGGTCTTGGCGCCCTTCTCACCGAACGCACCACCCATCTGATCGAGTGCTTGAAACGATGGAACCCCAGCAGGGATCGGATCAACAGACTGCTGCCGCACCACCGTCTCCAGCTGGGGAAACAGTATCGCCAAGACGATACCCACAGCCACCCACGCCCCGATGACGAGGAATCTGTGCGCCAAGGTGAACCGTGCCAACCGCCCCAATGTCGTGCTGTACTCGCTGCGTTCCGCCAACCGGCGCGCCGCCAAGCGCCCACCACTTGGACGTTGGACCACCATACGCAGCACCTCACCCTCGACCCAGCCCGTCTACGAAACCGACGGTATCGTTACGGTACTAGCAGTACCGTAGATGGGGAAGGAGGTCAGGAGGTTTGGTGTCGCCGGTGGGCCATGAGGAAATCGTCGACAAGCTGTTCGAGATCGCCAACGGTCATCGACCGAATGCCCGTGAGCTTGGCAAAGACAAGGGGGCCCGCCAGTTGAGTGACTGCCATGGTCAAATCGAGGTCGCCGAGCTCCGCCGTGGCCACGTCACTCGTCAAAACTCGATCGAATGGTTCTCGATACTGCTCGACGACTCGACGACGCAGTGGCGCGAGCGCGTTCTGATCCCCGTCGGATTGCCCGGATTGCCGGGGCTGCTCGGGAAGCATTGCCAACCATGCCAGCGTCGTCAACTGCAGCGGTGCCTGCTCAATAAGCTCAGCCTGCCGCTGCATCAGCTTCAGCAGGTCATCACGGATCGACGTCGTCGTCTCGGGGGTCTCGGCCTGAGGCAACAATCGCTCGAAGGCAGCCGCCACCAGATCTGTGGAGCTCTCGAAGTGACGATACAAGGTGGTGCGAGCAACACGAGACAGTCGAGTGACCGCCTCCACGGTAACGGCTTCGACCCCGCCACTGT
>NZ_JANRHB010000086.1:0-932 GCF_024733855.1 Gordonia sp. GONU | reverse complement strand
CTATCGGGTGCCACACGCGGTGTCCTGCCGGCTGCTCGGGGTCAGCGAGGCGTGGTTCTACAAATGGCATAAGCGGACCCAATCGCCGGGTGCGGCAACGGGTTTGCACACCACCCGCGACTATCGCCGGGACACCATCGACCGGGCCGTGGCGGTGGCGTTCGACAAGGCCCGCGGCCTGCACGGGTCACCGCGCCTGCATGCGGATCTGCGTGCTGACGGGTGGACGGTGACCGAGAAGACTGTCGCTGATTCGATGTGTCGTCAGGGCCTGGTCGCGCGGCGGATCCGCCGGCGCAACGGGCTGACCCGTCAGGACAAGACCGCCCCGAAGTTCCCCGATTTGTTGGGTCGCGATTTCACCGCACAGTGCCCCGATCAGCGGTGGGTCGGCGACATCACCGAGATCCCGACCGCGGCGGGCAAGCTGTATCTGGCCACGGTCATCGACCTCTACAGTCGCCGCCTGCTGGGGGCGGCCACCAGTCGTCACCCGGATGCAGCGTTGGCGTGTGCGGCGATCGAGATGGCGGTCGCCACGCGGGGCGGTATGCAGGCGATATGGCGTGATGACGATGCGCAGAAGCTGATTTTCCACACCGATCGTGGGTCGACGTACACCGCGAAACGGTTCACCAGGCTGTGCCAGAAGATGGGTATCCGGCAGTCGATGGGCCGGGTCGGATCGTGTTTCGACAACGCCGCAGCGGAGGCATTCTTCTCTTCTTTGGAGTGGGAAGTGTTGTCACGCAACGAGTTCCATACTATCATGGAGGCGCAGGCGGTCGTGTTGGAGTGGTGCTACGGCTTCTACAATCACCAGCGTCGCCACAGCGCGATCGGGATGATGAGTCCGGTCGACTACGAGAACACCGCAGTCACCGAGCCCGAAGCCGCATAGAGGAGTCCTCCACGATTCCGGGGGAACCACA
>NZ_JANRHB010000085.1:0-964 GCF_024733855.1 Gordonia sp. GONU | reverse complement strand
GTAAGGTCGATCGCCTCTCGTGTATCCGGTACGCCTCGGCCCGCTACTCGGTACCCAACCGGCTCATCGGCACCACCGTGACCCTCATCCAGGACGGTGAGCGGCTCCTGATCGCCGAACCTGCCTCCGGTGAGGTGGTCGCCGATCATCTGTTGGCCGCACCTGGTGAGGTCGTCCTCAACGATGATCACTACGGGGGGCCACGCACCCCGCCCAGTCGTGCACCACGGCCCAAAACTGCGGTAGAGAAACAGTTCTGCGATCTCGGTGAGGTTGCTGAGCAGTTCCTGGTCGGTGCCGCGGCCATCGGGAACACCCGCCTGGGCGGTGAACTCGATGACATCCTCGGGCTCGTCACCTCCCACGGCCGCGAACAGGTGCTCACCGCTCTGACCAGGGCGGTGGCGTTCCGGAGGTTCAAGGCCGCCGATGTGCGCTCGATCCTCGATGCCGGAGCCGGCACCCCCAACCCGCGACCGGCCGGCACAGCACTGTTGGGTCACCTGCCTACCGCGCCCACCCGCTCGCTGGATGCCTACAAGCTGGGCGCCGGCGACAAGGAGGTGTCATGACCACCACAACATCGACACCCGTTGCACCTCAGACAGTGCCGCCGCTACCGGCCGACCTCGATCACGCGCTACGCCGATTGAAACTGGCCTCGATCCGCCGCAGCGCACCCGAGGTCCTGCTCACCGCGAAAACCCAGCGGTGGACACCCGAAGAAGTACTGCGAACCCTGGTGGAAACCGAGATCGCCGCTCGTGATGCCTCCAACATCCGCAACCGACTAAAAGCTGCCGGGTTCCCGGTCACCAAAACCTTGGAATCGTTCGACGTGGCCGCATCCTCTATTCCGGCCAATACCTTCGAATACCTGTCTTCACTGGAATGGGTTCGGGCGCAACATAATGTCGCCCTGATCGGCCCTGCCGGGACGGGTAAGAGTCACACCCTGATCGGG
>NZ_JANRHB010000084.1:0-986 GCF_024733855.1 Gordonia sp. GONU | reverse complement strand
TGTCGCCCAGGCTGATGCAGTCAACCCACGGCTGAGTCGGGGATGGCTGGACTACGCAGCCCATGCCAGGTTCGTCACCGATACCGCTCGGGTGCGCACCCCGCAGGACAAACCCCGGGTCGAACGCACCATCCAGTACGTGCAGAAGAACTTTTGGGCCGGGGAAACCTTCACCGACCTCGACCATGCCCAGCAAGCAGCACGCACCTGGTGTGCTCACACCGCCGGCATGCGGGTGCACGGCACCACCGCAACCCAACCCGCGGTCGTCTTCGCCGCCGAGGAACACCGGCATCTGCTGCCGGTACCCCAGCAGCCCTACGATGTTCCGGTCTTCAAACAAGTGAAGGTGCACAAAGACTTTCACGCCTGTGTGGGTAAAGCGTTGTACTCGCTTCCAGAAACGTGGATCGGTACCACCGTCGATGTTCGCGCCGACTCCGAGACGGTGAAGTTCTATCACCGCGGCGAGCTGATCAAACAACACCCCCGACAAGGCGCGGGTGGTCGCAGCACCGATCCGGCGGACTACCCGGCAGATCTGGGTGCCTACGCCACCCGCAACATCACCGCCCAGCTGCAGCAATGCGAACGCTACGGCCCACATATCGGTCTCTACGCTGCGCGCATCGTTGATGACCCTCGCCCCTGGTCGCGCATGCGGGCGGTATACGCACTGATCGGGTTGGTCTCGACCTACGGAGCCGCACCAGTAGATGCGGCCTGCCAGTCAGCCCTCGCTCTCGATGTCATCGCGGTCACCAAGATCCGTTCCATGCTCGAACGTGGCACCGAAACCACCAGCCCAGCACTGCCCCGAGCCGCCGGTCACGCCCCCACCAGATTCACCCGTGACCCTTCCGAATTCGCCGCTGCCACAGCAGCACTGACCCTCATTCCAGGCACCAAGGAGAACTAGAGACCATGACCACCCAACCAATCGGTGCTGACCTGCTCCGCTCACTCAAAGCCCTCAAACTCGGTGC
>NZ_JANRHB010000083.1:0-1039 GCF_024733855.1 Gordonia sp. GONU | reverse complement strand
GGATTCAGTCTCAGCAGAGAAGGACACCCCCCACACTCTGACTGCGACCACCGACAAGCGTGAGACGTCAACGATGTCCCGACGACACGACGTCAAGCATGTCCCGAGCCCTTACACGTCAGCATCGCCAGATTCGCGAGGATGACGAGCTGGATTACGTCTGGCTGTCAAGCGACGTCACCCCTGAGGGCGGCATGTCTCATGGAATGGGGCACTCCGGTGAAGGGGTGTTGGCCACTGCCGGAGAAGAAGCCGTAGCTGTTGGCTGAGCAAATCTGGTGCAGGACCAGATCGAGCGGACGGGGATTCAGTGGCCCCGCGGCCGCACGGGAGGCGCCATGGGCGCAGTTCTCATCGGAGGGATAGCAACATGGAGTGGCCGCGACGGCGAGCAAGCAGCGATCGGCTCCCTCTCTGCCTGACTTCGAACCATCGGCCGTCCGCGACATCGGCGGACGTTCGGCGCCGACAACTCGTCCTACTCTGACACGTTTCCTTACCAGCTAAAGCGGCTGTGGCAGAGTCGGTCATGCTCGGTGTCAAATGTATTCGTCACGGGTGCGCGTCTTGGCTGAGGGGTAAAGATGGCGCCCGAGTCGTCCTCCCGCGCCGGCCGGCATCATCCTCGGCCCCATGTCGTATTCGGCAAGCGGGAAATTGCGGCTAGTTAACATTAACATGGCGTGATCGTCGTCACTCGATGCGGCGAATGGCCTCGTTACGTGACGTAGCAGGCCGCCCAGATTGTCGGTCGGTCGGGCAGTTGGTGTGCGAAAACCGTCGTCGGTGATCATGATCTCGCGGTCGAGGGTGACGACCGAAACATTCTCGTGGCGGTATCGCATATGTGCGTCTATCAAACGTCGTTGCTGCGGTGTTGCAATGTCCCGAAGGCCCGACTGGATTCGTTCGGTGAATGCCATAACGGTGGCTAGAACGAACCGGCTGGTGTCCTCGGCGAGGCGGCAGACGTTGAGGTGTGGCTGAGAATTGCCGCGTAGGCGATGCTGGCTGACTTGTAACGACCGTGCGCTTCGGA
>NZ_JANRHB010000082.1:0-1064 GCF_024733855.1 Gordonia sp. GONU | reverse complement strand
CGACGGTGTTGTCGGCCAGCCCGCGATACAGGGTCTCCACGAGGTCGGCGGCGGTGAAGTACCGCACTTTGTGTCCGGCGTGCACTGCGGCGATCCCCAGCCCGATCAGGGTGTGACTCTTGCCAGTCCCGGCTGGGCCGATCAAGGCCAGGTTGTGTTGGGCCCGAACCCATTCCAGCGAGGACAGGTATTCGAAGGTGTTGGCCGGGATGGACGATGCGGCCACGTCGAACGATTCCAGGGTTTTGGTGAGCGGGAACCCGGCAGCTTTGAGTCGGTTGCGGATGTTGGAGGCATCACGAGCGGCGATCTCGGCTTCGACCAGGGTCCGCAGTACTTCTTCGGGTGTCCACCGCTGAGTTTTCGCGGTGAGCAGCACCTCGGGTGCGGTGCGGCGGATCGAGGCCAGTTTCAATCGGCGTAGCGCGTGGTCGAGGTCGGCCGGTAGTGGCGGCACTGTTTGGGGTGCAACTGATGTCGATGTTGTGGTGGTCATGACACCTCCTTGTCGCCGGCGCCGAGCTTGTAGGCATCCAGCGAGCGGGTGGGCGCGGTAGGCAGATGCCCGAGCAGTGCTGTGCCGGCCGGTCGCGGGTTGGGGGTGCCGGCTCCGGCATCGAGGATCGAACGCACATCGGCGGCCTTGAACCGTCGGAACGCCACCGCCCTGGTCAGAGCGGTGAGCACCTGTTGATGGCCGTGGGAGGTGACCAGGCCGAGGATGTCATCGAGTTCACCGCCCAGGCGGGTGTTGCCGATCGCCGCGGCACCGACCAGGAACTGCTCAGCAACCTCACCGAGAGCGCAGAACTGTTTCTCCACCGCAGTTTTGGGTCGTGGTGCACGACTGGGCGGTGTGCGTGGCCCCCCGTAGTGGTCGTCGTTGAGGACGACCTCTCCGGGTGCGGCCAGCAGATGTTCGGCAACCATCTCACCGGAGGCGGGTTCGGCGATCAGGAGCCGCTCACCGTCCTGGATGAGGGTCACGGTGGTGCCGATGAGCCGGTTGGGTACCGAGTAGCGGGCCGAGGCGTACCGGATACACGAGAGGCGATCGACCTTAC
>NZ_JANRHB010000081.1:0-1121 GCF_024733855.1 Gordonia sp. GONU | reverse complement strand
CGACGGCGACTCCTACCGCATGACACACCGAACGGAGGTGCCACCGACCTAGAACATCCCGCACAGGGTGGGGACTTTTACCTGGCCACCAGCGGGGACATCAAACTGGCCGTTGACATCGGAGCACCCGCAGCACCCCGTGTATCAGACAGCAGCGGGGCTAGCTTTCCACTACCCAAGTCGGGTGCTGGCGGGGCGGGCGCCACCTGTGCCCTCCATTTCTTGCCGTCCCAGTACCGTGATCCTGAACCTCCCGATGGATCTGGATACCACCCAGGTGGGGGAGGCGGTGGAGTGGTCGTATGGGTGCCCTCTCTTGACGAAACTCGACAAGATTAGCCGCACTCGTCCGTCCTTCGGCCCTGACCCTCCGCAGGATCACCCGCGGGCGACAAAGGGATATGGGGTGTCCCAGTGGCGGGTACGGGCTCGGATGGCCAGTAGGCTCAGCACGGGCCGGCCACCTTCCTGGCATGAAGCTGAGGGGCTGTGAGCATGGCAACGGACACCGGAGTCACGTACGAGACGAAAACGATCCGTGCGGTCCGCGGCATGGAGTCGCGGATTGTAAAGAAGTGGGAGGCCGACGGCTGGGAGTTGGTCTCGCAGTCGCCAGGTATGGTTCAGGTTGAAATCACCTTCCGTCGCCCCCGGCCGAAGTCTCGTCGGCTGCTTTGGATCATCGGTGGCGGCGTGGTTGTGCTCGTGCTGGCAATCATTGTGACCGTCGGGCTAGTCATCGAGAAGAACACTGCCCCGGCGAATCCCGCGCCGGGTGAAGCGACAGCTTCGCCGAGCGGGCAACCGTCCGCTGAAGCGACTGGCGAAGCAGCGTCACGGTCATCGACCCGTGATGGCGAGGTGCTCACGCCTGAGAACAGTCCTGAGTTCGCGGCTGTCCTCGCGTTCACTGACTACTGCTCGCCGGACATCGCAGCGTTTGCTGCGGCTCATCGTGGTCGAACGATCGTGTTTCCCGGCAGCATCGCCGCGATGGCACGGGGCTGGTGCACGAGTAGGTGACATCTGATCTGGCTTGCCCTGCCGGGCGGCCTGGAAGGATGCCAGCTGTGCCCAAGCCCTATCCCCAGGAGTTCCGCGACGACGTTGTCCGCGTCGCC
>NZ_JANRHB010000080.1:0-1128 GCF_024733855.1 Gordonia sp. GONU | reverse complement strand
CCGCCGCAGACGACAGGACCGCCTCGGCAGATTGACCCCCATTGAATTCGAGACCATCATCAACCACGAGGCCCCTCAGGCCGCGTGACTAACCCTGTCACCTATCCGTGCACCAGGCCCTTGGTTCTCCAATCGGGTGAGAGGTGGCCGCTGCGGCGACCCTTACACCCGTCAGTTGCTGTGTAGTCACCTAAAGGTTCCCGAGTTTCGACGCCCGACACCCGACACCCGGCCGATCATCAACGGCCCGCCAACGGAGGTGTGCCAGCGTGAGCAGGCGTCCAATCCGGCCCAGCACTATCTCTTTAGACCCCGCGGGAACTTCGCTGTGGCGTGATGTCGGACTGTCACGCAGAGTCCTGATGATCGCGGTGACACCTAAGCAGCGTTACTTGTCTGCATGTGACTACGCACCAACGAACGAGCCAACGGATAGTCGACCTTCCCGTTGGGCCGCGTCGGGAACCGCCCATACCGTGTCCGCGAGGGCGCTGCGATTGGCAGTGCGATCGCTTGCGGATCCGTTGCCACTCTGCCCGGACCTCGATACCTTCGCTTCCCTCTTTGCTTTCGCCAGCTAAGTTCTTCATCCCACCAGTCGCGAACCAGTCGATCGACGAGATGGCTCTGTGCCCGTCGGACCATTGCGCCGTAAGATCCGAATGCGACGGCTACTTCGTCCCACCTATCCCTGGAGGGAGTCAGTAGGTTCAGCTCCCGGAAGTAGCGAAGCCACGCACGGACGCACCGGCTGGAGTAACCCGTGGCACTCACAAGACCGATCACGGATACGTGACCACCCTGCCAGGCTGCATGGATCCTCTCGGCGATTCCGCCTAGACCTTCTCGCCAAACCCAGATGTCGTGGTGGGCATGGTGGAGTCGCAGGGTGGAGCTGGCAAACGGGGGGCGTGTTTCCCCTTGTGTTGCAGCTGTGTCAAACGCAACATGTGCGAGCTCCCAGGTTGCCGACTCTGTCCCCTGCGCCTCAGCGACTCGTCTGATCCAGCCTTCTGCCTGGAGGCGGTGAAGTGCCCTCGATGCTGTTGCGGCGTGAACGTTAGCGGCTTCGGCTAGCCGGCGAACGTCGATGTTCACGGTCGTTGTGTGCGCCTGAGCGCACACAAC
>NZ_JANRHB010000007.1:0-205330 GCF_024733855.1 Gordonia sp. GONU | reverse complement strand
CTTACCTGTCTCCTCGACGATCCGGACCGCCCCATCACGAAACTCCCGGTCGTACTTCTTCCGCTTCTCTGGCATCGTGCTCCTCATTATCGATGCCTCTACGGTTCGGGGGGAACCTCAGTGCGACGCGCAAGATCGGCAGTCGTCGCCGAGCCTGCAGGTGATCCTCTCGCGGGATCAGCAGGGCTCGGTCAGCGGGTACTCGTCGCAAACGGACACCATAAGCTTCAAGTGGAGAAACGACGCCTAGCTCTGAAGCGCTCGTAGCCTCGCTCCCCTTTCTGTCCTGATTCGGTCCGTCCTGTCTGTATTCGGTACGACAAAAAATCGCACCCACGCTTCGCGGTATAAGCGATGGGCGGAGGTGGTCGCGAATTCGAGGTCGGTGCCCCAAATGGTCAAGGTGAAGAGGTCGTCATCCAACTCAACCAACGTCGGTCGAATTGTGAAGGCCCAGCCGTACCCGAGGTCGGCATGGATCTGATCGAGGCCAACTTTGTTCACCGAATCGAGTTGCAGGTAGGAGTCGATCGTCCCCTTCGGGGCATCTCGGTGGGGATCTCCTACATCCCGCCGGCACGCCGTGGAACAACGGGTTCATCGAGTCGTTCAACAACCGGCTCCGCGACGAGTGCCTGAACCGCAACTGCTGGCCCACCCTGCTGGAAGCCCGCGTGGTGATCAGCGATTTCAAAGACGACCACAACCACCGGCACCGCCACTCGGCGCTGTGCTACCAGACGCCGGCCGAGTACAGTGCCCGATGCACCCACCAGCATCACCCCGTGGGCTGCGAGATCGACTGACCGACAGCTAGAAGGAACTGGCTCTAGAACTGCCTGGACCGGCTATCGGGGACCTGCCACATCGACTACCGGGGTCAGATCCAACCGTCAATCGGGAAGAGCCAGATTACCGGTGTTCGGCTTCTTCTTCGAACTGCAGTTAATTCTTCTGAATAACATCTTTCATCGCGCTTACTGTGTCGTAGTCGCCGAAAAACTGAAACCCGTGGTCTCGATCGTCAAATGCACCATATGAACGTATAACCAGCTCGCCCTTTTCGATGAGTCTCACCGACTCAAACAGGAGCTTCTCGCGGCCAACGGGTTCGTGGCCAAACGCTCCTACGGCCCTGCTTGGTGTGTCGCGACGACGGACGACACCGATTGCATTCCCATGAGAAACCGCTCCGAAGTACGCCACCGTGAGGGGTACGTCAGCATAACCGAGCGCTTGAGTCGTGCCATCGTCATAGTCGTGTAGTAATGAGACTCGTTGTATCCCCGTGTCCGCTAATAGTTCCGGAAACTGAGACCAAGGTCCGCTACGCTCAAGCCGCAGCCGAGCCAGACGATTCGGGATCACGTCGTGGACGGTGAACACTCGTAGCTGCCACTTCCACTCTGGGTTGTCGCCCATCCGGTCCACGATCATCTCGGCGATCTCTTCATGACCTCGCGCTTCGTGAATACTGCGGCGCTTGACATTGATGTCCAGGACGAATAAATCAGCACGTTCTAGTGGCGTGAAGTTTCTCCACGTGCTCGCATCCTCAATTTCGATCTCAATAGTCATAGTGTTCGCCATCTGGGGTATTGAAATGTGGGCCCCGATTCTGGCGGGGATCATCTGCGAAGACGTGTCCGCCAGCATCGTCACGGATTTCGATTGTCCGACCGTTCACTCTAAACCTATACCTGTAACCGGGCTGCCTATTTTCCCGTCTATCGAGGTTCTCGAGCACCTCATACGGATGCTGTGACACCGGGATTCCCCAATCTCGCTTGGCCTGACGGAACGCGCCACGACGTCCTGCACCTTCCGGAGATCTATCCGGAGGTCGGTTGGGTTGCGCGTCATCGGCGCTATGGACGTCGCGACCTCGGCGCCTCCTACTCGAGTCGTCGCAAGAGCCGGTCGGCGCCAATCCGAGAGGGTCGGCCCAGATCGTTGGGTTACGCGGATAGGCATAAGGGTTCGGCGCCGGCGCCAGCCCGAGTGGGTCCGGACTGAGGTACAGACCGGTGCTCGGGTGATAATAGCGGTGACGGTTGTAGTGCAGTCCGGTCTCGGTGTCCAAGTACTGACCGGGGTACGACCAGGGTGTTGATGCTCCGGTCCATGCGGTCTTGCCATACAGAGTCCTGACCGATCGGCCGGCGACTTCGCCTGTGTTCGGTTCGATCAGCGCGGTCGGTGCGGCGATCTGGTCGGTCACGATCGCGAAGAACTCCCGGTCGACTTCTGACTGCGACCACTGCAGCGCCGGTTGCGTAGCGGGAGTCCTGCCGCCGAGATTCAGACTGAGATCGCCGTCCTGCCCACTTGTGCCACCGGGCCCTGGCCCATCCTCGATCGGGCTGATCGGCTCGGATGTGGAAGTCTGCGCCAGCGGGACGAAGGCGGCCGGCGAATAACTCCACGTGGTCGCCTGCAACTCCTGCTCGGGACCAGGCGCGATGTCGATCTGCTCGACGAGATGCTCGCCGTGCCAGTGAAAGCGTGTGGTTGCGCCGGTCGACTGGTTCGTCTTCGACAGTCGTCGTCCCACGTGGTCGTAGGTGTAGGACCACGCCGTGCCATCCGGGGTGGTCACCGACCGCAGGTGATCGTGGGCATCCCAGACGTAGTGCCAGACATCCGGTTTGCGTGACAGCCGCCGACGACTCATCGAGATAGCCCGACCGGCGGCGTCGTAGCGGTAGGAGGTGCGGCCGTCGTCGACGAGGAGGGTGCCGGAGTAGCGGCGGCGGCCCTTCGAGGCTCGGCTGGCGCCTCGCACCTCAGGGAGCAAGGGGTCGCTGGCGCCTCGCACCTCAGGGAGCGATGGGTCGCTGGCGCCTCGCACCTCGGGGTCGTGGTTACTCTCACCCGTGGAGGCGTACTCGGTGATGTTGCCGGTCGCGTCGAACGAGAACTGCTCCGACCCCGAGGGACTCGTCGCGGCGACCACCCGCCCGAGCACGTCGACCCGGTAGTCGGTACGACCAGCGGTCAGTGTCGACGTCAAACTGGTGAGGATGCCGTCAGAACGGTAGCTGTACTCGGCAGCTGCGACAGTCCGATCGGGGCGCTTCTCCCCCGCGCTCGCTCCACCGACCCCGAGATTCAAGCCCGACGGGCGCTCCGCCACAGCCATGACGGTCCGCCCGATAAGGCGGCCCACCGGATCCCACGTCGAGTCGATGGCCGAGCCCTCGAAGCGCCGACGCCGCTCACGACCTGTCGGACTCGTAGTGATGTCGCAGGAGCGTCCCGCGCTGGACAGGAAGTCGAGAACCCCGCGCGGGTCGTAGCCGTACCGGGTGTTGACACCTGTCGGTGACGTGAGCGAGGCCAGGCGTCCTGCACCAGTCCAGGCAGACTCGATGACCCAATCGCTCTGCGCGTCCTCAACACCGGTGAGCTGCGGCAGCCCAGCAGCGGTGTAACTCGTATGCCAGCGCCCAAAGACACCGGCCGCGCTCTCGAGTCGACCAGCGGCATCGAAGCTGTATTCCGTTGTCTCGCCGTCGAGGTCGGGATTGACCGGATCGGCGGTGAGGTCACTGATCAGGCGACCGACTGCGTCGTAGGTGAACGACACCGTCTGCCCCGCGGCGTTCGTGCGTGACTCCAGTCGACCCTCATCGTCGTAGATATACGTCGTTGTCGCGTTGTTGAAGTCCGTCTCCGACGCCAGGGACCCGTCTGCGTTGTAGGTGTAGGTCCACACCAGGTCGTCGGGGTTGGTGACCGCGACCAGGCGACGTGTGGCGTCGTAGCTGAACTCGGTGCGAGACCCGTCGGCGTCGATCCGTGCGACCGGCAGGTCGTAATGCCCGTACTCCCAACGGGTCACCGCGCCGACGGGATCGGTGTATGCGACGCAGTTGCCCTCGCCGTCGTACTGCCATCGAGACTGACCGCCATCCGGCGCCGTGACACTCGTTCGGTTACCCATCGCGTCGTAGGTGACGACGGTCCGTGCGCCTTCGGCATCGACGACCTCGGTCGGACGCCCGAAGCCGTCGCAACTGACGTGCGTGGTGTGGCCGAGAGTGTCCGAGATCGCGGCCGGAAGCCCGGCAGCGTTGTTGCGATAACGTACGACAACGCCGTCAGGGTCGGTGCGCGACGTCAGCGCGCCGTGCTCGTCATACGTGTAGCTGGTGACCGCACCGGCGTTGTCGACGACGCTTGTCGGTAAGCCGTTGTCGTCGTAGGCGATCCGCGTCGTGATCCCGCCGGGTTCGACGATCCGCTCCGGACAGTCGGGTCCGGCATACGCGATCTCGGTGACCTTGCCGTCCGGGGCCGTGATCGACTCCACGTCACCGATACCGTTGTAGCGCAGAATGGTCCGCGCGCCACCCGGACTGGTGATCGACAGCGGCTGACGGTTGGCGTTGTAGTCGGTGTAGGTTATCCGTCCGGCCGCGTCGGCTTCCTGACGCACGCGTCCGTCGGTGTCGATGCCGTATACGGTGGTCGCGCCGACGGCGTCGCGGTAGGTCGTGTACGAGCCGAGGCCATCTGGGCGGAGGTGGTACTCGAATCGGCCCGACCACACACCGTTCATGCCGGACTGGATCGTCACGCGTCCGAGGTCGTCGTAGCGGTTCCAGTACTCCATGCCCAGCGAGTCACGCCACCAGGTCATGCGCGCGGCGTCGTCGTAGCCGAAATACGTTGTGCCACCGACTGCGTTGGTAACCGCCGCGAGATTGCCCTGGTGATAGTCGAAGGTGCACAACTGCTGGTCGACCGGGACACCGTCCACGCCTGCGGTCAGCCGGTAGCCGAGGATGCGGGCGCCGTCGCACTGCACCTCGATCCGGTAGCCGGCCGAATGTTCCACTGCCGACGGTCGGCCGCGCTCGTCGAAGACGAACTCGATCCGATTGTGGTGGCGGTCGGTCATCGCCGAGACCGCGATGTCCCCGGCGCGCACATCGACCCCGTTGAGTTCGGGGATCGGGACGAAGAACCAGCTCAGACGGTCGCGAATGTGAGTGACCCGATAACCGCCCGTGGGGGTCGTCCGTAGCTCCCAATCGGACGCGTTGACACTCCGCGACACCGAATCACCCTCGGGCTTAGGGAAATTCGTCAAAGTGCCGTCGGCGTCGACGATCGTGACGAGTTCGTCGCCGACGAGGGCCCGCGCGTCGAAGCTCGACGGTGTCGTCGGACCCATCCAGCGGCCCCATCGATACCGCGAACGATGACGATGCGTCAGGCGCAGCGGGAGTACGCCCGGCAACTCGACGTCGGTCAGCGGCAGGAAGTACTCCCCTGATGCGACGTTGACCGGTTCGCCGTTGCTGCGGCATTGGGTCGGTGCCTCGTTGCCCTCGCTGGTATCGGCACGATCGGGAGCGCCTTCGTCGGTGCGCCCGGGGTTCGCCGGGTCGTGGGCCTCACGGGTGTCGTGGTCGATCTCGGGGTTATCCGAGTCGGGACCATTCGGCTGGTCGGGGTTTCGCGGCGACGAGGGCGAATCCGGCGTCGTGTCGCGGTGATTCGGTGTGGGCGAACGATCAGGTGTGATCGGACGGTCCGGGAACGCAGCCGGCGGAATCGGCCGGTCGTCCGGCATGATCCGCGTGTTGGTGGGACTCCCGGCGTCGCGGTCCGGAGTGTGCCGGCCAGTCGGTTCCGGCACGTTGTGAGCGTTCGACGGAGTCGGCCGAGCGCCATCGCGTGCAGGGGTGGCGTTGTCCGGGGTGGTCCGCGCCGGTGTGGTGCGGTCGGGTGTGTGATCGGGGGCCCGTGGAGGTGCGGCAGGCGTGTCGGCTCTGGCGGCAGCACCAGGACTGACCGGTGCGCTGGTGGGCTTCGGCTGGCCTGCGTCCGGCACGGCGTGTGAAGGAGCGTGCGGCCCCGACACCGGGTGCGGTCCAGAGACAGGTACGACCGGCGTCCCGTTCGGTGACTGACCATCTGAGGGAGTCCTCGTCGAGGCGTCGGGTCCGTTGTGTGACCCGACAGGTGACTCGGGATGGACCGTCGGTGTCGGCCGCGCGTTGGGCCCGGGTGTGTCCGCATCCGGACGAACAGGGTGTGGTCCAGGCGACGCGTTGTCGTCGACGGGTTTGGACGGATAGGGACCTGAAGGTTCGTCGTTGCGCACGACCGGTTGCCCTATGCCGTCGCCATCCGATTTGGTCGGTGCATGGTCAACATTGGTCGGTGTGACGTCGCTTCCGCGGGCGTCTGGGTCGTCGTGATGCCCCACGTTCTGTCCGCCGGCGTCACCGTCGTTCTTGGTTGACGGCGAATCGCCACCGGGACTGTGTTCGACGGCGGGTGTGGTCGTTTCTCCGCGATCAGGACCTGGCGGGTCGTCCTCACCTGATCCCCTACCGCCCGGTGTGGTGTCTCCCGCGTCCGGCGTGGACGCGTCCGGTGCGTCTGTTCGCGTCGCCGAAGTGGCTGCCGGTGTGGATGTAGGAGCTGGGTCACCTGAGTGTGGCGAGGTCGGTGATGGACTGTCGAAGGTACCGCCGCCGACGGGTTGATCGGGCGTGGCGGAATCGGAACGTGGTGTGGGCGAGTGCGGTGGCCCCGCTGCGGGTGTGGGTTCGGGTGGACCCGGTGGCGGGGCAGCATGATCTGGCACGGGGGCCGAGGACGACGATTCGGATTGGGCTGGCGTTCCGGGAGTGGGACCGGGGTCGGGCTCTCGTGGAAGCGGTCTCTCGTGAGTGGATAGATCGGGTCCGTGGTGGACAGGCAGATCTCGGGACGGGGTGGCTCCGGGTGTGGGCGCCGAGCCGTCGGGAGATGCCGGATGGGGCGCAGACGGGGTGGGAGACGTCGGGGCGGTGGGCGCCGGCGCATCGGGAGCTGTTCCGGCGTGCGGCCTGGGGGACGGTGTCGGTACGTCGGGCGCCGCTTTGGTGAGTTTGAGAAGTGACAGACCTTTGGGTCCCGGAGCGGCAGTCGCCGCCACATTTCCGAGCAGGGTGCCGAAGCTGCTCGCCGGATCGGTCGACCATCCGCCACCGACAAAGTTTCGGACAGCGGCGTCGGGGTGGGCGACCTGGTTGGTGATGCCAATGATCAGCCCGGCGGAGTTGCGTACGTACTGATGCGGTCTGGCGACGTTGTACGGATTCTGCGGGGCGAGCATCCACAGCGACTTGAACATCTCGGTCCCCGCGCCGACGAGCCCGAACTCGAAATGGTTGAACGCCGTGGCGGCGCCGGCTCCGATGTCTTTGGCCTCCATCTGAGCCTGTTCGAAGGCTGAGGGCATGGGCGGTGCCAGGTTCGCGGCGGCGCTGAGTTCGGATTTCGTGCCTGGTGCAGCCGAATTCCGGTGATCACGACCGACTTTCAGGACTCGTCTCGCCTCGCGTTGATACTCTGGCCAGGGGTTCGGTCCGGGATGGACGGGCGGGGTGTCGCGGCGGTCGTTCCGATAATCGTCGAGTTCGGCGTTGTAGGTTTCGGCCTTGGCTTTCCATTCGTCGCGTAGACGTTCGCCTTCCTCCCATATCCGGATGGCGTCGGTTGCCTTCTGCTGGGCGAACTCGACGACGCCTGCCCATTTCGTCAGAGCTGCAGCGGCATTCGACGCGGCCTCGGCGGCGGCGAACCACCGCGGAACCTGCTGGCCCATGGCGTCGTGGAATCCGTCAGCGCCGTCACCGGCCCAGTTGCCGGCCGAGATTCCGCGGAGTCCTTCTCCGGCCTTCGTGAAGTTGCCTGCGAATCCCTCGAATGTGCCTGCGGCTGCGGTGATCGCGCCGGGATCCCCGAGGATGAGCTCTTTCGGGTCGTTCGTTCTTCCCAGTTCTTTCTCGTCGGGCATGGCGCCCATCGAATTCGCGATGTCATCTCCGAAGTCCTCGACTTCGATCGCGATCGTCTCGAGCCCTACTGCACGGAGACCCTTGCCGACGAGATCGGTGGCACCGTCGACGAGTCCGCCGACGAATTCCCGTCCGCCCTCGATGATGCCGAATGGATCCATTCAGGCGACCTCAGTCATGCGGTGTCCCAGCTGAATCTGGCGCTCGAACCGTACGTTCGTCGCCCGGGGGCTCGCCGGCTGTGAAGCCCTCCCGCTCGAATCCATCCATGGTGTCTTCGATCAGGGTTCGCGGGTCCATCTGGTGACGCTTGATGGTCGCGAGGTCATTCAAGAAACTCTCGCGGTTCTCCTCGGCGAAGTCGAGGTGACGCTGTTTCTCGGCGTCGCTCAGCGACCATTCCGGATTCGTCAGCACGTTGCGGTTGTGATCCCACAGGTCGCCCCACGACATCTTCTTGATGTCCTCGGGAGTCAGGCTCGGGTCACCGGCGATGTCCATCACCATGTCTTTGAACTGACCTTCGGCCCACTTCTCCTCGCGCTCATAGTGACTCGCCCCGAGTCCGAGTCCGCGCGACAGTTCGGCCGCGCCTGTGACGAGCGCCCGAACCCCCCATTCCCAGCGATCGCAGTATTCCTCGAGTCCGGCTTTGGGATCGGCGTGACCGATCGACTTGCCGTCGAGGTCGAGATCCCCGTATCCCCGGCCGAGCGCTGCGGTGTACCCGGCCGCGGCGCCGGTGTCTCCGAGACCGTCGATCACGCCGTTGATTCCCTCGCCGGCCTTCTTGATGTCGTCCGGATCGACAGTCAGCTTCTCAGTCATCGGATGATCTCGCCCTCGTCGTCGTAGTAACAGTGCGGGGTGAAGTCCTTCAGCGGAGGGAAAGTCATCTGCGTGGGTGTCATCGGGTCGACGACGAGGCCCGTCGGTTCCGGGGCTTTGTCGAGCACCTCGTCGATGAGTGCCTGGCCCTGGACGTCGATGTAGGTGACCTCGGCGGGGTCGCGGTCGGTCAGGTCGGCGAAGTCGCGCAGACGCTGGGGCGTCGTGAACGCGAGCATCCAGGGCAGCCCGCCCTGGACCAGGGTGAAGAATCGTCCGTGGACGTCGAGCGGCACCGACAGGTGCGCCTCGCGCAGGGCGTCGTAGAGCCTCGGCGGATCGCCGAACCCGGACAGGTAGGCGCGCACCTCACCCGCATACGTGACAGTCATCGAATCCCCCGACCTTCATCCCCGTGCCGGATGATGCTAGATCACCCGGCCCAGGTCCTCGCGGCGGCTGTCCACAGCATCGGTTCCACCGCGTCGTCGCGGCCGCCGCCCGACCGTCGAGATCGCGTCCCGTGTTCTTGCGACCCGGTCACCGCACCCATCGCCCAGCGACGTGGAGAAGCGACCTGCACAAACGCCATCGCGACGACGCCCGAAAGGTGACCGGGCCCACGTTGACCTCGGCAATCAGTCGCTCAGAAGTGAGCTCGCCCACCTTGAGCCCGCTTTCTAAGGAGCAGCTCAGGTCCGTGTGGGTAACCTCGCCGTGTCCTGCCCGATACCAAATCGTTACCGAGACGGAAAAGCTGTGCCTCTACACCCCATGAACGCTCATCACTCGACGCACACCCGCACCCGCAAGGCGGTGCGAGCCGGTGCGCTCGTCGCCTTTGTCGGCGCGATCGGCCTCGCCGTTGGCAACGCTGCACAGGCTGCAGCCCAGCCCGCGCCCCCGGCGGCGAAGATCGCGCTGCCGGAGAGCGTGAAGATGCCGGCCGGACTGGTCCTGCCGCCCGAGGTCGACAAGTTCGCTCGCGACATCCTGCCGCCGTCGGTATTCACTCCCGCCGTGCCCGGCCACCCGGGCATCCGCAAGGCCGTCAAGCCTGTCAGCGGCACCGTGACGTCGGGTTATGGCCCGCGTTGGGGCACCAATCACAACGGAGTCGACATCGCCAACAAAGTCGGTACCCCCATTTACGCCGTGACCGACGGAGTCGTCCTCGAGTCCGGCCCGGCCTCCGGCTTCGGGCAGTGGGTCCGCGTGAAGCAGGACGACGGCACCACCGGCGTCTTCGGCCACGTTGATCAGAGCTTCGTCCGCCCCGGTCAGCACGTCACTGCCGGCCAGAAGATCGCCACCGTCGGTAACCGCGGCCAGTCCACCGGCCCCCACCTGCATTACGAGGTCTGGGATGCCAACGGCAAGAAGATCAACCCGCAGGTGTGGCTGAACCAGCGCGGCGTCCACCCGTGACGAACGCTCCTGCCTGAGAGCATCGCTCGCGCCAAGCGTCTTGCGGTGTGTTCACCAGCTCTCGACCGCGATCATCTTGTGATCGCGGTCGAGAGCATTTGAGGCAAGTCTCCGTCTGGCTTCATCAATTATTCACAAAGCACGGGATAGACGTGCCGAGCGCGGACATCGTCGACAACCGGTCGACACAGGCACGCGAGGCTACGGGCCTTACGCAAGATCCTGCAATGGTCCGATCAGGTTGGCATCCGTATCACTCAGTTGCTCAACGCGATCGATTAGACCGAGTTGCCACGGCTGAGCGGTTGCCATGACGAGTTCGTCCCATGATCGAGCGCTTGGAATTTGTGATGCGCGATATGCGTCACTGACGGCGGTCGCGGCTAGAGTGCCGGTGCGGAGCAGCGCCGGAATGTTCGCGTGCCGGATGTGAGACGGATGCAGCGCGCGCAAGTAATCTCCGGTAGCCGCGTGCGCCGCCATCTGGGCAGTGACCTTGCCCAAGGAGATGGCCGATACAAGACCGTGGGCGGCCAGGAGCAGTTCCGTGCGGCGACGCTGGCCTGGCCAGTCGAGTTCAGCGGTTCCAGTTCGGTGCAGGGCTTCGCCATGTACATATGTCCGCATGAGAACTTCGACGACGATGACCGTCATCGAGGGGTTGGCGATTCCGTTCCGAATGTTCCAGCCGGTTCCA
Source organism: Gordonia sp. GONU (assembly GCF_024733855.1). Classification (NCBI taxonomy): domain Bacteria; kingdom Bacillati; phylum Actinomycetota; class Actinomycetes; order Mycobacteriales; family Gordoniaceae; genus Gordonia; species Gordonia sp. GONU. The sequence continues at coordinate 194,572 of NZ_JANRHB010000007.1, read as the reverse complement.
TTAGCGAGTCCGCTGTACGCGTGGAGCGCAAAGTCCCGAAGCGCGGTCGAATCGCTCTCGTAGAGCAGGGACATCCCTGGAATCGGCAGGCTCATCTCCGTGATCACATCCGCGAGTAGATGCTGGCCTAACCGGGACGCGGCCTCCGTGGTAGGTAGTGGTCCTCTGAAGCGTCCGACTTGGTCTACCGCCTGCGGAACTCCATCCACCCAACGGACCCCACGGAATTCACCTTCCATCACCTGTCGGATCGCTTCGATCGGACGTGCAAGGTCATGGCCGGCAGACTTAACGCGGTGCGCGCGGCCCCCGAATCCGGGGCCCATGTAGTCGATGGGCAGCCGTTTCCCGGCGCTCTCCCACATCTGCAATGTGGCAGTATCTTTGAGACCCTTCAGTCGATCCCGCACTGCGCGGTCGATCGTCGAGTCGAACCAGCAGCACAGTAGGCCGATCAGACCGGCCGCGCCGACTGCAAGATAGTCCGAAGTCCTCCACTCGAGGCGGTGCTTGGTGAGCCAGTTCTCCCACGCTTCACGCTGACTTGCTGTCAGGGCTTGGTCGAGGTCGACCTCTTCCCAACCCCGTTGCGTCCTGAGTTGCTTGTTGTACGCGGTGAGTTCGTCATACGACTGGCGATGGGACGTCTCTGGAAGTTCGACCATCGACTCCTCGTCCTTGAGTGCGGAGCCGATGATGTCGTCGAGCTCACTGAGGCGTCGCGCTTGGGTATCGAGGTTGAGCTCGATCTCGTCGTCAGTCATTCCACATCCATCGCTGGCAACCGGTCGCGCACCACAGTCAGGGTCGTCGTCGCGGAACGAAGTTCGCGGAGCTCGACCTTCATCTCTTCGATTTGCGCTTTGAGCGAGGAGTTCTCGGCTTTGGTCTGAGCATTCTCGGCGCGCAGGCTGTCGATCTTCTCCACCAGCAACCTGGTTCGGTCGGTCAGGGTGTTGATGTTCTCCTGCAGGCTTTCGACCACGCGTCGCACCTTCTCGTCTCGGTTGGGCGAGTCTGCGAGTACCAATTTGGCGATCAGATCGAGTTTCACTGCTTCGGCGGCAATCGCCTGAGAAGCGAGCGGACTGAATCCCGTTCCGGCAGCGACTGCACCGCCAATGGCGACGCCCCCGATTCCTGTCAAGAGCATTGTCCCGCCGGCGACGCCGAAGCCGCCTGCTGCCAGCGAACCACCACCGAGAGCCGCCAAGCCCGCCGACGTCGCGGCCGCCCCCGTCAGACCCATGGTGCTTCCGATCGCGGCGCCGATCGCAGGGGCTGCCCAGCCTGCGGTGACGATGCCGACTCCTGCGCCGACAGCAGTCGCGGCGACCACTCGACCCCACTTGATTGACTTGAGTCGCAACGCCTTCCGTACGCTCTCCAACTCACCGTTCGCAGACTTGAGGTCGCCGTCTTTCAACCCCCCAAGATCTTGGGCTGCGAGTTCAAGGCTCGACTCGCGTGTCTTCTTGTCCCATCGGTTCCCGTCGGTCCAGGGTTCCAGCGTCAGAAGTTCGACGAGGATCACCAGCGCCGCTGATCGGACATGGACCTGCGGCGCGAGCGAAGCGGCGAGGTTGACGAATAGTTCGACCTTGTCGTCGATCGATCCACGGTCGAAGTTCTCCAGCTCGTCGGGAAGCCAGTCGGCTCCACCCACCGGCACGACATCCACGAAGGACTGCAAGACGAAGCGATGCAGGTCATTCGTCTTCTGAATGGTGTTCCGGTCCTTACGTTCCGCTTCGAGGTCAGCCATGAGCATGCGCGCCTGCAGCGAGCGCACAGTCAGCACTTGAAGTGGAGTGAGTCTGAGTTCTTCAACCACTTGGTTCGCGGTCACTTCAGTCATGGAGATCCTCGGTCGGTCCTGGCTTGTCGCAGGCACTGTACCGAGTTGATCCGACATCGCTGATGGGTTCGGCACCGATTCAGTCATGCGAGCGGTCTGTCTTCGCGGTGGAATCACTCTTGGGCGCCTGACCGGGGATGGTCATCACCGTCCGAGTCCACCGGTCCTCACCTGCACTACGAGGTTCTGGGATGCCAACGGCAACAAGATCAACCCGCAGGTGTGGCTGAACCAGCGCGGCGTCCACCCGTGACGAACGCTCCTTCCTGAGCCCTATTGTCGGAGCCGGCGTGTACTGCGAAACGCGTACACGCCGGCTCCGACTGCTAGGACGATCACCCCGGCGAGCACCGAGGTGAGTGGCAACGTGAACGCCACCACCACGCACCCGGTCACACCCACCACGGGGGTGGCTCGCGCGGGACGGTTCTCGTCGCGGGTCAGCGTGAGCGCCGACGCGTTGGCGACGGCGTAGTAGAGAAGCACGCCGAACGACGAGAATCCGATGGCCGCCCGGACGTCGGCGGTGGCGGCGACCACCGCGACCACTCCGCCGACCACCAACTCGGCGCGATGCGGGACCTGCGTCCGCGCGTGCACGGCGGCCAGTGGACGCGGCAGATGACCGTCGCGGGACATCGCGAACACGGTCCTCGAGACGCCGAGGATGAGTGCGAGCAGGGAGCCGATCGCGGCAACCGCAGCGCCGACGCGGACCACCGGGACCAGCCAGTCGACGCCCACGGATTCGGCGACAGCCGTCAACGGTGCTGCGGCGTCGCCGAGTTCATCGGCCCCCAGAACGCTGAGTGCCGCGGTCGCGACCAGCGCGTAGACCACGAGGGTCAGCCCGAGGGAGATGCCAATCGCACGAGGAATCGTGCGGGCCGGTTCGCGGACCTCCTCGCCCAGCGTCGCAATCCGTGCGTATCCCGCGAAGGCGAAGAACAGCAGGCCGGCCGCCTGCAGCACGCCGAGCACGCTGGCGTCCGAGCTCAGCGTCAGATTGTCGGGACTGGCGACATCGGACGCGAACGCGGACACCACCACCGCGGCCAGTACCGCCAGCACGAAGGCGACGATGATCCGCGTCAGCCACGCCGCCTTCTGTACTCCCGCGTAGTTCACCGCGGTCAACGCGACCACGGCGGCCACCGCGACCGCGTGGGCGTGATTCGGCCACACATACACCCCGACCGTCAGCGCCATCGCCGCGCACGACGCAGTCTTGCCGATGACGAACGCCCAGCCTGCGAGGTACCCCCAGAATTCGCCGAGGCGCTCCCGGCCGTACACGTAGGTGCCACCCGAGACCGGATAGAGAGCCGCCAACCGTGCGGAAGATGTTGCGTTGCAATAGGCGACGACGCCGGCGATCGCGAGGCCGACCAGCAGCCACGAACCGGCAGCGGCGGCCGCCGGCGCGAGCGCGACGAAGATTCCGGCGCCGAGCATCGCCCCGAGCCCGACCAGCACCGCGTCGTGGAGACCGAGTGCGCGACGCAGCGGGGCCTGGGAGTCTGTCATCGAGTTCCTTTTGTTCGGAGGTCGCACGACGCTGCGGATCCTGGGTGCGTCGTCCGGTGATGTCGCGTGGCCGCTACTGAGTGTCGGGCCTCGGGCTGGGTAACCGCCACCCGAAGGTCGCGGTTGGTGGCGCATCTTTCGCGTACAACCGTGCCGGGCGGCCGCCGCCGACCCGCGTCGCAGGTTTGCCGTCGGCGTCGAGCTGCGGTGCGAGCAATGGCTGCGCGCGCCGGTTGAACGAGTCCCGCATCAGCCGCCGTCCGAGGATCGCTTCATGCAGTTCGCGCAGCTCCGACAGTGTGTACGGAGGTCGCAGGAGATTGTCCGGGTCGGGCTGGTCTTCGTAGCGTTCGCGGAGTTTGTCGGTGGCCGCTGCAATGATCTCGGCGTGGTCGTAAAGGACCCGCTCCCCTGACGCCAGCTGCCCGGTTGGCGTGACGGGCGCGAGTTCGCCAGTGACGTCGGACAATTCGACGGCCGGCAAGGCTACCGCATGCGCGACCGAGATCGTCCAGCCGCGAGGATCTCGGTCAGGATCACTGAAGACCGCCAGCAGGTGCGGATGGACGTGATCGGGCGAGAGCCCCAGTTTCAGTTGGAGCACTTCGCGCACCGTCTCCTCGACGGTGTGCCGCTCCCGGACGAACCGCCCCGGCAACGCGGCTCTCCCCTGCTCGTCGCGCTGGATCACCACGTTCAGCGCGCCGTCGGAAACGGTGAGGACCGCGATGTCGACGGCCACGTTCGGCCGTGGGTAGTTGGTGAGCGTCGTCGAACGAGTGGTCACGAACAAAAGGCTATGCGAATGTCTGCGCAAAGGTCTATTCTCAGATTCGCGCAAAGTCGCCGTCTCGATCGGATGCCGAGACGGAGGAAGGAAGAATGATGAAACTCTCCGCTGCTCTGGACGTCGAGATGGTGGCCCACGAGACCGCCGATGAAGTGACCGTTCTGCTGGAGCTGCAGGCTCCCGCGGGACCCGAGACCACACGCACCCCTACTGCCGTGCAGGTGGTGCTCGACCGGAGCGGGTCGATGTCCGGCAGCCCGCTCGACGGTGCGAAGAAGGCTCTCGCCGGTGTTGTCGCGCAGCTGGATCCATCGGATGCATTCGGCGTGGTCACCTTCGACGACGACGCGCAGGTCGTCGTACCGGCCGCTCGCCTGTCGGACAAGCAGCGCGCGGTGGACGCGATCGGGTCGATCGCAGCCGGTGGCTGCACGGATCTGTCGTCGGGCTACCTGCTCGGGCTGCGGGAACTACGGCGTAGCGCCCAGGCGGCCGGAATCCAGGGCGGCACAGTGCTGATCATCAGCGACGGCCACGTGAACCGCGGCATTCTCGAGGTCGACAAGTTCGCGAGCGTCACGTCGAAGGCCGCCGGCGACGGGATCGTCACGTCCACGCTCGGATACGGGCGCGGCTACGACGAGACGCTGCTGTCGGCGATGGCGCGTGCGGGCAACGGCAACCACGTCTTCGCCGACAACCCGGACGCAGCGGGTGCGGCGATCGCCGGCGAGGTCGAAGGTCTGTTGGCGAAGTCGGCGCAGGTGGTGACGCTGACCGTGCGGTTTGTCCCGCAGGTGCAGGAGTTGTCGTTGTACAACGACCTGCCGGCTCACCAGACCGCCGACGGCGAGGTGATGGTCGAGCTCGGCGACTTCTACGCACTCGAAGAGCGGAAGCTTTTGCTGCGGATGAAGGTCGACGGCCTCGCCGCACTGGGTCTGGCGCAGATCGCGACGCTCGAGTTGCGGTACGTCGAGACCTCGACGCTCACCGAACACACGGTGTCGCTACCGATTTCGGTGAATGTGGTGCCGGGCGACGAGGCTTCGGGTCGTGTGCCGGACCCGAAGGTGGAGTCCGAGCGCCTGTACCAAGAGGGGCAGGCAGCGAAGCTCAAGGCCTCGGAGGCGTTCGAGGCCGGAGATCTGGATACCGGCAACCAGCTGCTGGGCGAGTCGGCGTCTCAGCTTCGACGGGCCTCGGCGCTCGCATCGCCCGAGGAGTTCATGGCGATCGAGGAGGAGCTGCGGAGCATCGAGGTGTTGGGTGCGCAGGCGAGGGTCGAGGGTGCGGGGTACGCGTCGAAGATGTCGCGGGACTCATACCACCTCGCGAACCGGAAGCGCGGGCGTCGGCGGGGGTAGTTCCACTATGTCGAGATGTGGCCACCGGGCTGAGGCTCGGTGGCCACACCAATACCCCGTTCGCCCTCCCCTGTCGGTGCAGTCGCCCACGCGAGTCCGCGGAAGTTGGTCGACGGCGCTGGCTTCGGTGGGAGTCTCGGTCCTCAGACTCCACAGCGAGCGAGATCAGCTGGCGGAATCCGCGGGCCACGCTAGTCTGTTCGGCGAGGGTGGGGCGCCGTCGGGGCGCGCGAGCGTGAGGGGGACTTGTGACGACACCGTTCTCAGACGACTCGTTATTGCCCAAAGCTGCCCCGGCGATGCCCGTGAGTCCGCACGGAAATGACTACGTACTGCGCTCTGAACGCGCTCAGTGGGAGCGGCGGGCCGCAGTTGCCGCCGAAGTAGCGGAGACGCTCGATACCGTGTTCTCAGACCTGAAACCTGTAGGAAAATCCAATCACCTGGGGGACTGTGTAGAAGGACGTGACGTGACCGCCGGACTGAGGCGTGCTCTCGCGTCCCTCTCCGCCGACATTGCGGCACACGCAAACCAGGCGACGGACTTGGCACGCCAGTGCAGATCTGCTGCGACCGAATTCGAAAGCGCCGACCTCGCCGGCGCAGAGGGTCTCGATGCCTGATCCCCGTTTGATAGGTCTCGCAATAGCAGTCGCCTCATTTACGATTTTTGCGGTGGGCGCCTGCGCGACTGAAACGGGACAGCCAGTAGCGGCGCCGTCGACTGCTGCTCCCGTCTCCAACGCCCAAGAGATTCGGCAGACAGACGACGCAGGCAATCGACTCCCCTTCGAAACCGAGTTTCCGAACAGATGGAGCATCAACAACGACGGGTCCTCCTATGAACCCTGTACGCAGGTGTCAGTCGATGTTGTGAAGCGCTTCGTATTGGACCCGGACTCAGTTGGAGACGTCGCTGCTTCCAACTTCCAGACCGCCAGAGGATGTGAATGGAAGTACGTCGACGACAGTAGATCCTCGATCGCCCAGTTCGTGGGCAACCTCCGGCGACCCGAGGCGGGCCTGTCCGGTCACAAAGAGTCGAACGCCGCAGGGACAACCTGGCTACCAGACACTGAAATAGACGGACGTCGCGTACTTCGCGAATCAATGGGACCAGGTGACTGCACGGTCTACGTGAGGTCTGGAAACGCCCTAGTCATAACGTCTGTTACGAGGATGGGCTTCAATCCGCCGTCTACTGAGCAGCTGTGCGCCGAGGCGACCAGTTTTCTGAGGGCAACTATTGCCCAGATCCCGAACTAGGATTCGGACACCGACGGCTGAAACGAATCGAAGTCGTGACTAGGCCACATTTGTCACCAAGTCAGTTCTACCGCAATGGATACCGTTCACATTCCGCCTACTGCACCGCAACGCTCCTCAGAACCCTGCGCGCTAACGCACACCAACTTCACCAACTCCGCCCGGTTCCTTACCCGCGTGGCCGCGAACACCCGACTGACATACTTCTTCACCGTGTCGACTCCCAGGTTGAGGATCGACGCAATCTCTTCATTCGTATGCCCATCCGCAACGAGCTCAGCCAGCTCAATCTGCCGCGGCGACAGACACTCCCGCCACGACGGGAGCGGCTCCCCGGGAAGCAATTTCGCCAGGTTCGACAGCTGCCGGGACAGCAGCCCCATGGCATGCAACCGCAGACGGTCCGGTTGCCTACCCTCTGAGTCGAACAACCCGACCAGCCCGTGGCAATCGTTCGCGAGGTCGAGATGCATCACGGATGCACTGTGTAACTGCTTGCGATACAGGAAGTCTTGTAGATAACTGACGGAGTCGCTGGCGAGTCCGCCGAGCTTGTCCGCCGAGATCGCCGGGTTCTTCGACAACGCCGCCCGCGACTGCGCGGACGCGAAGACGTCCTTCGGATACCACCGTGCTTGATACTCGTCGATCACCGGCATGATCCGCCCCGTGACCACGGAGTTGGGATCCGAAAACGCGGTGACGAAGGTCGGGCCGGTGAAGAACGTCGTGTTCAGACAGTTGTAGTGCTCGTGCAGCGCACCCATCAAGACGTTCTTGAACGCCTCGAGAGTTTCTGCCTGCGAGCATGCATCCAAGATGGCGAAGACCCGCTCGTACTCATCGACGGGTAGCACGACCGACTGACTGGCCAATCCCGTGCTCCTTCCTCCGGACGCGATCCCTGAACTGTACCGGTTCAATTGTGATGTGGAGCACATGCAACGCCATGCAACGGGGGCGCTGCGGCAGCAGGCCCAGAGCAAACCGTCCACTTTCGTGCACTGTGGCGTCAGTCACACTCTTTCTAGTCTTTCGTCGTGGCCGACAGACCGCCGGCCGACAGATCGACAGGAGACTCGCATGAGCAGGCTTCGCTTCGGATACTTCATGGCGCCGTTCCACGCACCCGGCCGCAACCCCACCGCCGCCCTGGAACGCGACCTCGACCTGGTCGCACACCTCGACCACCTCGGCTATGACGAAGCCTGGTTCGGCGAACATCACTCGGCGGGCAGCGAGATCATCGCTTCCCCGGAGATCATGATTGCCGCGGCCTCACAGCGGGCGAAGCGGATCCGGTTCGGCACCGGCGTCACCTCGCTCTCCTACCACAACCCCCTGTGGGCGGCCGACCGCATCATGCAGCTCGACCACCTCACCCGCGGCCGCACGATCTTCGGCGTCGGACCCGGATCCCTGCCCACCGACTCCGCGATGATCGGCCTCAACCCCACCGACACCCGTGAACTCTTGCAGGAAAACCTCGACATCGTCGTACGCCTCCTGCGCGGCGAAACGGTATCCGCGAAGACCCGCACCCACGAGCTCTACGATGCCAAGCTGCAGCTCGCGCCATATTCGGCGGACGGGATCGACGTGGTCGTCGCCGCAGTGGCCTCCCCCACCGGCCCACGCCTGGCCGGCACCCATGGTCTCGGCCTGCTGTCGATCGGCGCGACACTCTCCGCCGACGGCTTCGACGCCCTCGGCCACCATTGGAACGTGATGGAAGAACGGGCCGCCGCCAACAACGTCACGGTTGACCGCAGCAAGTGGACCCTCGCCGGACCGTTCCACATCGCCGAGACCGAGGCCGAGGCGTACCGCCAGGTCGAGTACGGCATCGAGCAGTGGTTCGACTACTTCCAACACGTCGCCGCGTTCCCCCAGATGGCCGTCTCCGGAAGCAAACTGACGGAGATGATCGACTTCATCAACGAAGCAGGCATCGGCGTCATCGGCACCCCAGAACAGGCCCGGGCCCAGGTCCAGCGTCTGTGGGATCAGTCCCAAGGTTTCGGCTGCCTGCTGCAGATGGGCCACGATTGGGCTAACCCGCAGGACACCAAGCGTTCCGCGGAACTCTTCGCGCAGGAAGTGTTCCCGCACTTCCAGGGCCAGGCGCAGGCAACACTCGACGCCGCTGAGCACGCGCGCGCTGTGCGAGAGGGCCATGCTGCGAAGCAGCTGGAGGCCGTCGACCACATGACGCGCAAGTACGAGCAGGAACTGGCATCGAAGGGCTGAACAACGATGCCCTCCAACACAACAGCCGCCGATTCGCTTCAAACGTCATTCCGCGACGCGATGGCTCACGTGTGTTCCCCGGTCGCCGTCGTCACGGCCTTCGACGGCGACCGGCCGCACGGCACCACCGTCAGCGCGTTCATGTCATTGTCGATGGAACCGCCGATGGTGACCATCGCGCTCGACCAGAACTCGGAACTCCTCGGCGTGATCCGCGCGCACGGGAACTTCGCTGTCAACGTACTCGGCGCGCATCAGTCCGACGTCGCGCTTGCCTTCGCGCGGAAGGGCCACGACAAGTTCGACGGCATCGGGTGGGCGACCACTCAGACGCTCTCCGCTCTCAACGGCGCGGCGATCTGGATGAGTTGCGCCGCAGAACGTTTCGTCACCGGCGGCGATCACACGATCATCGTCGGCGCCGTGCGGCACGTCATTCGTGAGGAGTCGCCACCGCTGACCTACCACGGTCGCATCTTCGGCACCCACTCCCCGATCCTCAACGCCACCTGACACCTGGAGGTCTTTCGTCGTGTACGTAACCGTCCAGCCCGGGCGGGTCGAAGTGCTCGAGGCCACGGACTACCGCCGGTTTCAGGTCGAAGCCGCTGCAAGCCTCACCGCCGCCGACATCGCGAAGCAGCTCAAGGACTCCCGCCTCGGTGAGATCGAGGGCGACCATGCGTGGATTCACATCGGCGCTCTCACCGTACTGTTGGCTGCGTCCGAGGGATTCGACGGCCGGCAGTTCGAGGCGATGGTCGCCTATGCGCATGAACGTGGATGGGTGTCGGACGACGGAGGATCGTTGCGGGCACACCTCGTGCGTGCGGGTACCGCATAGCGCTTCACCCACCGGGCAGGTTCCCGCCTGCTATCCACCCACATTCCTCGGCGAATGCGGCTGCGCCACTGACACAGTCACGTACTTCCGGCGAATCCGAGTGCGCATCCATCCAATTGAGGAACCACGATGCGGTCGCGGTGGGCGCCAACGGGAGCCACCGGAAGGTGTCGCCGACATCTGCGGCCACCGACTCCAGGCACACGAACAAACTCTCACCGTCGGTGACCATGTCGCTGCCGGCGACGATGCCGAACACCGCCGACGTCGTCCATCTGGGGTGCCGGCCCTGACTCATTGCCCACTGTGCGATCCACCGGTTCCACTGGCTGAGCTGATCGTCGATGGACACCACCGGATAACGTTCGAGATCGCCGCCGGTCACCGAGTCCTGCTGTGCCAGCGGATGTCTCACGTCCATCAGCGCGCCGACGCGTTCAGCACGCAGCGGCGTGCTTCGCGCCCCCGCCGCGTGGATGGGCGCCCCGATGGTCAACGACAGTTGCGGTCCCCTGGCGTCGTCACCGGTCAGCGACCGGGGCAGCGTCGTGAGGTGTATGGACAATGCGGGGTCGGCGGAGCGTAACGCGGCCATCAGCCTGCGTGGGGTTTCGAGCGCGGGCTCGCTGATGTGCACGGTGACGGCACGACGAGGTGTGGCCGTTCGCGCGATGGCCGCACCGACGCGGTCGATGATGTCGAGAGCGTCGACCGCGAGGTTGTGTCCGGCCGGCGTCGGTTCGACCCGGCGACTCGTCCTGTCGAACAGACGCACTCCGAGGCGTCGTTCCAGACGGAGGATGGCCTGACTCAGGGCGGGCTGCGCCATGTGCAGCTGCTGTGCGGCGCGGGTGAAGTTGCGTTCGCGATGCACGGCGACGACGTACTCGAGCTCACGCAACGACACATCTAGCATCCTGTGATGCTAGATCGATAGGCAATGGGTGTTGGTCGTTTTCGCGCGCGGCGTCGACGATCAGTCCATGCCTCAACATGTCGTCGACGCCCACCTTCACCTGTGGGACCTGAACCATCCCTGGTACCCGGGTTTGCAGGCTTTCGCCGAGGATGTCGGCAAGCCCGACCTCTACTCCGACTTCGGTCTCGACGACTACGCGGCGGCGGCCGGTGGGTTCCCGGTCGAGCAGTTCGTGCACGTCTCGGCGGTGACCGCGCCGCGTGCGTACCTCGACGAGTTGCGGTGGGTGTCGAAGGTGGCCGCCGACCGCGGAGTGGACATGCGCTTCGTCGGATCCGTCGACCCGACGCTGAGCGCGCAGGACATCTGCGCCGACCTCGACGCCCAGGCCGCGATCACGCCGGAGTTCCGAGGAGTCCGCGTGCTCTACGGCTTCGAACCGGACTCGCAGGCGGCACGCACCGTGCTGCGCTGGCTCGACGACCACGACCTGGTCTTCGACCTCACCGCCCACCCGGAGACCATGGACGGCTGGTTGCGGACGCTCGCGAACTTCCCCGATCTCACCGTCGTTCTCGAGCACACCGGATGGCCCACCGCGACGGACGTCGACGCCCGGGCCGCGTGGCGTCGCGCCATCGCCGCGTGCGCCGACTCGACCTCTGCCTCGTGCAAGATCTCCGGGCTCGGCATGTCCACCGGCGACCTGTCGGCGGAGACTCTGCGCCCGTGGGTGGAACCGGCAATCGAAACGTTCGGGTGGGACCGGGTGATCTTCGGCAGCAATATTCCGATCGAGCACATCGGCGGCCGCTACGCCGACCTCATCGAGTCACTCACCACGATCATCGGTGAGGAGCCCGCGGACGAGCAGGACCGGTTCTATCGCCGAAACGCACTCGGCGTGTACGGCTTCGGGGAGGATCGATGACCGATCTGACCGGGCAGGTCGCTTGGGTCACGGGCGCCGCACGCGGCCAGGGACGCGCCCATGCACGCGCGTTGGCGGCAGCGGGAGCCCACGTCATCGTCACTGACATCGCCCGGCAGGTGCCGACGGTTCCCTATCCGCTGGCCACCGAAGAGGAGCTGGCTACGACCGTCGCTGAGATCGTCGCCGACGGCGGCCGCGCCACGGCAGCGCGATTGGACGTGCGTGACGCTGCGGCAGTCACCGTGCTTGTTGAAGCGATCATGGCCCAGCACGGTCGGCTCGACATCCTCGTCGCCAACGCCGGCGTTTGCGCCTTCACGCCGGTCGAGGAGATCCGTGACGACCAGTGGGCCGACATCGTCGATACCAACCTGACCGGGACGTTCCACTGTGTGCGCGCCGCGGTCGCAGCGATGAAGGCGAACGGGCGAGGTCGGATCGTCGGAGTGTCGTCAGGTGCGGGACGCGGTGGCATGAAGGATCTTTCGCACTACGCGGCCACCAAGTGGGGCATCATCGGCTTCATCAAGTCGGTCGCCCTGGAGGTCGGCGCGTACGGCATCACCGCCAACGTGGTGTGCCCGACGTCGGTGAATACTCCGATGGTCATGAACCCGACCACCTTGAGGCGGTTCCGGCCAGACCTCGACGACCCCACCCCCGACGACGCGCGGTCGGTGTTCGCCGGTCTCGGCCCGCTGGGTGTGCCGTGGCTCGAACCCGAGGACGTCACCCGCGCGGTCATGTACTTCGTCGACGATCCTGGCCTCACTACTGGGACCGTTCTGGAGGTCAATCTGGGGACAACGGCCACGCGCGGGTGACCGGCCGGAGCGGCGCACCCACGTAGGTGCGTCGCTGCCTCTGGGACAATAGGCGGCATGGTCGAACAGAGCATCTGGATGCAACAGGTCGCAGCGAATCCCGATCACTCCACCTGGTACGTCGAGCGCTTTCGTGCAATGGCGGCGAAGGGCGACGACCTGGTCGGTGAGGCTCGACTCATCGACGCGATGGCAGCGCGCGGATCCCGCATCCTCGACGCAGGGTGCGGCCCGGGACGTGTCGGTGGATATCTGGCCGAGGTCGGGCACGACGTGGTCGGCGTCGACGTCGACCCGGTGCTCATCGCGGCAGCGGAAGAAGACCATCCCGGGCCCCGATGGTTGGTCGGCGATCTGGCCGAGCTGGACCTACCGGCGCACGGCATCGAGGAACCGTTCGACATCATCGTCTCGGCCGGCAACGTGATGGCGTTTCTGGCGCCGAGTACCCGCGTGACGGTGCTCGAGCGGTTGCGTGCGCATCTTCGGGAGGACGGACGAGCGGTCATCGGGTTTGGTGCCGGGCGAGACTATGCGTTCGACGAGTTCCTCGACGACGCAGTCGCCGCGGGATTCGCTCAGGATCTGCTGTTGTCATCATGGGATGTGCGGCCGTTCACGGCGGACTCGGAGTTCCTGGTGGCGGTTCTGCGGCCCGCGTAGATACCGCACAGTGGGTGGCCCACGAAGGCTGGAGATCGATAAGTGTAGCGATCAAGCGGACTACAAAAGATCATCGTCGGACCGCCTTGGACATCGACAATCCCCTCAATGTTGGTCCGAAACCGTGCCTGGCCCCAGGGCTGTCGGCAGGTTGCTGATCCGACGATGATTCACCTTGTCGGTGGTCAATGCGATCATCAGCATTGTGTGGTGCCGGGTTCCGCGGTCGGCTGCACGCACAGGCTCAACGCCATCGACGAGGTGTAGTCCACAGTCCCGAAGCCCGTGCTACCCCGGGCGGGCCGGAATGGGACGTGCCCAGGCAATCTCGACAATGTGGTCGTCCGGTGCGTCACGATGGGGCTTGAGGCACGAGGTACGAGGACGAGGGGATAAAGGTGGCCGAAGAGAATCTGTCGTTGTCGGATCTGCAGATCTGGATCAGTTCTGCCCTCGAACCGATGGTGGGTCATGAGGCGGTCAATGACGACGACGGCGACTTCCCAATCCAATTCGACACGGGCGCCGCCTTCATCACAGCTGTCGAGGACGAGAAAGCGATCCACGTGTTCTCCCCGCTGGTGACCGACATCGTCGAGACCGATTACGCGGGGTTCGTTGTGCAGCGGCTCAACAGGGCTCACCCGGCCCTCAAGTTTTTCCTTGTGGGCGACACCATCCGTGTGCGGGCAATTCTCTACGCCGATCCTCCGGTAGAAGCTCACCTGATTCGGTGCCTCACCGAGTTCGAGTCGGTGATGACCGACGGTGCCGAGATCGCTCAGGACGTCGGGGGCACCTTCGCATGGGAACTCGGGGCTAAGGACGAGGACGACGATGACGAGGAATTGCCAACTCCCATCATGATCCTTTTCCAACTCGACGCAGACGGCGACCACCCGCTGTCACCAGAAGACGTCGCACGCATATGCGACGACGACGGTGCGGCCATACTGCGGTACATCCGGATCGTTGAGGAACAGATGATCAACTGGCGCAACAGCGCAGACGATGCGCTCGCCACGGGTGATACCGACGAAGCCGAGGCCTGCCTCCACGAGGCGCGGGGCTGGGAGAAGACCGCGCGCGACCTGCGGGGCGCGTTGCGACATGTGGCATTGGGTTCGTCATGAAGGCCGTGGCTGTGCTCCTACTGTGTGCTGTTGTCCTCGCTTCGACGGCGTCGTTCGCGTGGCCGCGTCCACAGAAGACCCGGAAGTCCGACGCCAAGCCGAGTAGGCGGAGGTCACCTGTTCTGGCGCTCAATGAGGAACTCCGGTCTTGGAGAGCATCGCCCTGGTAGATCAGATTCCGGAGGGGCGCGCGGCGGGCCATGTTGCTCTCGCGCTTGACGTTTGGTCAGGGCGGGATTTCACGCTTCGCAATCGGGCCGTCGGACTAGGCTGGCTTCCGTTTGTCGATCCGCCCGAGCATGAGGAGACCGACGAGACTCGCGTGGCACGTCTTGACCGGGTGTACGACCTCAACAAGACGGAACGGGCCGAAGTGGAGGGAATGCGCGATGACCTCGTTGGTCGGTTCGCTTATGTTGCGGGGCTGATCGCAGCGCGCATCTACGCCTACCCTGCCTGGCGCCTCGACTTCTTCGACGAACACAACGTTCGCATAGACCTGGCCGCTCAGGTCTCGGCCATCGCCGCCAGCGCCGCGCTGCTACGTGATCAGCGTGCGCTCCTGGGCGAACCGCCAACCGGACATCTCGCGAAGGACGACGACGTGGTGGGTGTCTACGTCGAGAAAGCACGCGTGCTCGACAGTCGCGCAGATGGTCTGTTGCGGCGAGTGCAGGCCTTCGCCGAGTACCGCGAAGCTGTGGACGGGGTGCAGAAACGCGAGGACAAGCGGGCGTGGTTCGATCGTGTCGGCGCCATCGATGAGCTGGAACACGCGGTAGATGACGTGGTGAACTCCTCGGAGACCGACCATCTCCGCGGAGTGGCAGGCAACTCGGCCGTCCTCGCGACCTTGTATCTCGACACACTCGAACCCCTGACTGCGTCGCTTACGGTTTCGGAGTCTCGGAAGTCCTGATCCTGGTTCGCATAAGTTCAATTCGCGGGAGACGTCCGGAAGCGGGTCCTCGCCGAACTCGATCTGCCTGCCCGTGGCATCGGTGAACCGTTCTACATCGTCGTGTCCGCAGGCAACGTCGTGACTTTCCTTGCACCGAGTACGCGTGTCACCGTGCTGAGTCGCCAACGAGCACATCTGCGCGACGATAGCCGTTCCGTGATTGGGTTTGGCGCCGGCGGGGATTACCCATTCGCCGAGTTCCTTTCTGACGCAGCGACAGCCGGCCTCATTCCTGACGTTTTGCTGTCGGCGTGGGACGTACGGCGATTTTCCGAGAACTCGGAATTCCTGGTAGGAGTTCTCCGGATGGTTTAGCCGCTGCACTACCAAGCAAGCAGTTCGCTGCTCGGAGGGTTTATCTGCTGCTACGTATCCCTGGGGCCAGCGCACGTCCGCTCCCAACGTTGGATTTCAACAGACGCAACCGCCCCAGGCACTGTCGCGCTGAGTCTCCCTTGTATCGCCGGCGGGCCCTGTGGAAGGAGTCGTCGTTCTCCTCTGAAACCAGGTAATGTCCGGGCGGGTCATATGGGGGGTCAAATGGAACTGCGAGCCGATCTCGAGGCGCTGCACGCTGCATCGCGGAACGTCACGGAACTTCATGCCGATATCGCAGACGAATGGTCTGCGCTCGCCAAGCGGGCCGAGGATCTGTTCGGTGGTAGCTGGTCAGGAGCGGCCGCGGACTCATACGCCGAGCCGTGGGCTCACTGCTGCGAAGGTCTCGGGCACGTCTTGAACGGCCTGAGTACGATGGGCCAACTCCTCGCCTCAGCGGCACAAACATACGCTGAGCGCGACACTTCGGGTGCGAAAGTCATCGAGAGGACAGCCTTCGACATCGCACTGAGGCTGCCATGACATCTGACGATGCCTACCGCATCGAGCTCGCGGCAGTTCAGGATTTTGTCGACGACCTCGCACGGTTCACTACAACGGTTGACGACCGGATCCGTAGCCTCGACGCACAGATTGAGGAACTACACCTGGTGTGGGCCAGCGACGCAGCAATCGCTCATCGCAGCGCTCATAGCCAGTGGCGCGAGGGTGTTGCCGACATTCGTGAAGCCATCGTGGAGATCCGGAAGGCAGCGAGTCACTCGCACGCGGCTTTTGGTGGGCTACAAGAACACCTGCGAAAGATGTGGCCTTGACGGCACCGATCGCGGTCCGTCCATCGTCGTTCTCCTCAGCGGCTGAAGCCTTCCTGCAGGTCCATACCGACATCAGCAGGACTCTGGACGCACTGTACGTCTCGCTGCAGTCGAGCGGCCAAATGGCAGGAAGCGACAAGTCCGGCAGGGAGTTCGCACAGTCGTACGACAAGACCGTTAACGGGGAACAGAGTCTCCTTGCGGGTATCGCACTGATGGGTAACGCCTGCGGCAAGATGGCCGAGCTGCTGGACGCATCTGCCGTCAACCATGCGAACGTCAACAACGCCATCGGGCTGTGTACTCCAGCCAATCCTTCAGGCAACCTCAAGAACCTGGACACGATTCCGACGCTGTCGGTGGGTACTTCTTTTGGCGGTCCGGGTGAACCGAGCAATTGGGAAAAGTTAAAGGAGTTCATCGAAGGCGAAATCTTCCCCGACGGACAACCGGACAAGCTAGAGAAGGTCGGCGACGCCTGGACCCGTGCGGCGACAGCACTCCGCACGCATCAAAGCGCAGTTCGGTCCGCGATCAAACCGATCGCCGGCGAGAGCTCTGCCGAAGTTGGACCAGCCCAGGATCAGGCAGCGATGATCGACCAACATCTAGGTGAGATTGCCGAATCTTGCGATGCAGTGGCGAAGCTCTGCAATGGGTTTGCTGATGAAGTACGGAAGACCCGCGAAGAAATCGGCAACCTCGTCGAAGAGTTGGCGTGTGAGCTACTGGTCGCGGCAGCCATCGGAATAGCGTTGGTGCTTGTCACCTCGGGGTTGAGTAGCCTGCTCGCGACAGCGGCGGGCGTGGCGAAGGCTACACAAACGGGTGCCCGGATCGCGGGCGTGATCCGGGCCCTCGCGACCGCTGCCGGCCCAGTGCTCCGTCCGGTGGCGTACGTGCTGGACCCGGTTGCTGCGGCGGCTGGCGACCTCGGCGCGTTGATGGGTTCGCGTGGGGCGATGTTCTCCATGCAGTTGTCCAAAGGATCAATACGGGCAGCGGAGTTAGCTGCCGCTTTGGAGAAAGTCCCGGTTTGGGCACACGATGAATTGAAACGCGCGGCCGATCCTGACGTTCTCCGCAAGGCACTGGAGGCCGACGGGGTGCCGAAGAATCTGATAGACGACGCAATCGCGAACAACCCGTATCGCAACATGACACCGCAGCAGATCCTCGATCGATACTGGGATGATGCCCGAGGTACCTGGGCATACCCACCGAACAACGGATTCGAGGGCGGCTACAAGGTAGCCGACAGTATTCCTGCGGGCACGCGACTCGACCGATTGGGCGGAGACGGCGGTGGGTTCATGGGGCGCGAAGGCGACTCGTACAGCGCCCGAGCGCTTCCACCGGGCAAGGCTGGGCCGTACACCGAGTACGTTGGCACCGGAAATCCGCTGCCCGCGAACTGGGAAGTACGGCACGGCAAGATCGCGGAGGCATTTGGTCAGTCAGGAGGCGGACACCAGTGGGTTGTGGTGGACAAGCTGACGGGCAAAGAAGTGCCAGTGAAGAAACTCATCGACGCCGATGCAATCGAGTAGCCAACCCGATGCCTAGACATTTTGTACAGAGTATTGAGAGGAATACCCGTGGACCGCTGGCATGGACTGACAGACTTCCTTTCTTCGATGCAGTACTGGTCCGAAGTTCAGAACGCACTAGCAGAAGGCGGAAAGTTCCGTAGTGCAGTGCCTCTCTACGAACCGCCATACCTCGACGGAGACAGGCTTGTTGTCCCGCGTGGTCCGGGAAATGCCGAGGACTCGGAAGGCTACACCGACTACTCCATCCTCGACCAACACGACTATTTCAGCATTCGAAGCTCCGGCAGAAGCAGGGGAAATCTGTACAGCGAATCGTCAGAGTCATGGTTTGGAATCTTTAGCGACGCGGGAAAGCACTTCCTTGCGAGTGAAGTGGCATTGACAACGCGACTGCGAATCCCGGGCAAGCGACTCGAGATAGTCACTCGCAGATGGAAAAACCTCGGACTCGCACCCTCATGGACCGAGGTCGCCCAGCCGAATCCGGGCGGTTTTGTCGACTCGAAGACCTATTACAGGAGCGACAACCCGACAAGGTTCTACATCACCGTTAACCCAGATACTTCGACGGCCTTCCTTCTTGATCTGAGCTGGCGAGAGCTCAATTCCGCTCTCAGCGAGGGAATTCCGGGCATCGAACACGTCCAGATGCCGAAGTTCTCGGACGACTAGCTCGTTGCGCTCGCCTAACTGTTAGGAATCTGGACAACAACCTCGCCCGCGTCGACCTGGTTCCCTTGGCACCAAAGAACCATTCGAGATCATCATCTCCGCTAGGAACGACATGGCCGTCTGTGCTTCGAGTAGGTGCTGGGTCGAGGCTCCGTAAGTCAGTCGTCCACCTCTACGCCGTGCCGCACAGCGAACTCGGCCAAGCTGTCGTCGTATCCCTGTCCGAGCGCACGAATTCGCCAGACATCGTTGCGACGGTAGATCTCGGCAATGATCATTGATCGCTCGGTCGTCGCGGCGTCGAGTACTGCTGTGGCGAAGGTGAGTTCGGAACTGTCAACGGTCACCGACAGTGCTCCGACGTCACCAAAGGTGGCGGTCTCAATCGACGCGCCGACCATGATGCGGTCGATGTCGACGTCTACCGCCGAGAGGTCGACCGCTATCCCCTGCTCCCGATCGCCGTCGATACACAGGCGCACCGCGCCGTCCGGACTGGCGGGCTGGTTGTAGAAGACGAACTCGTCGTCGGAAAGCACCTTGTGATCGCGGTCCAACTCGAAGGCGACGACGTCCACTTCGATCGGCGCAGCAGTATCCGCCCAGGCGACGTTGACCGTGAATTCGGTGACGTCGGAAGGAACGTCCATCACCGCTCCAGGCGTCAGGTTCCTGGGTGTCTGCGCACGGGTTGCGGCCGCCGTGGCAACAGCGGATTCTGGCTCCCCAATGGGTGTATCGCCCGCCAACGTTTCGAGGTGATGCGATTCAAGTATCGGAAGCTGCCTGTCGTGGGCCTTTCGTATCCGCGGATCCGAGTGCCCACCGTCCAACACCAGGACGTGTGTCACGCCGGCCGTGAAATTGATGGCCGGGGTGGCGCCTAGAGTCGTCAGGCGAGATCGGATGGCTGCCGCCTCAGTGTGGTCGCCACCGAGCACGAGGACTCGCCGACCGCTCCACGGTAGAGCCACCGGCTGTTTGGAGGGACGCGACGACGCGGTCTGCGGCAACACCTCGATGACGGGGACGGACTTCGGGGTTCCCGGCACCACTCGTTCGACGAGTCGCATAGCGGTGGCCTCGTCGACGATGGGGATGCCCTTATCGCGGGCAACCCTCAGTTTCCGACTGTCTGGGACTCCGGTGTTGGCGATCAGCAGACCGGTCTTCCCACTGACGCCGTTCATCACGTCGAGGCCTGCGTCGGTGAACCGTCGAGCCAGCTCGAGACGGGGCAGCGAGGTTGATCCGGTGATGACGACCTTGGTGCCTTGGACCAGTCCGACACCGGCGTCGAACCGACCAGGGTCAGTCCATGGGCACGGCACGCGGGTCACGTTGTCCGGGTAAGCACGCGTGGTGGAACCGCACGCGACGACCGGAACTTGTAAGCCGAGGTTGTTCGCGAGATCGAGGCTGCGACGAAAGACTTCAAGGAGCACCCGAACGTCGTCAACCGCATTATGGGCGTCGCGCTGCGGTATCTGCCAGTGACGGGCAAGCGTCGCGAGCTGAGCGTTGGGCACATCGAGCTGCAGGCGACGGGTGAGGGTTACCGTGCACAGACGATGAGTGATCGGGAGAGTCACGCCAGCTCGCTTGGCTTCTCCCACGAGGAATCCGTGGTCGAAGTTCGCGTTGTGCGCCACAAGAGTTCGGCCGGATAACAGCTCGTGTAGTTGCACGACCGCTGAATCGAACGTGGGCGCGCCTCGGAGCCTCTCAGGCGTGAGCCCGTGGATGTGCACGGGGCCAGGATCACAGCCCGGGTTGAAAAACGACGAGTACTCGGCTTCGGTTTGTCCATTGCGGTCGACGGCGATGGCTGCGACGCTCAGTACGCGATCGCGGCTTGCGTTCAAGCCGGACGTTTCGACGTCGACCAGAGCCCAGCCTCTATGTGACGGCAACAAATAAACCTCGTCTCCTGACCGCGTGCGGAGCACGGAACGTCCTGGATCCTGGACACCGGCGGCTACACCGCGGGACGGTGTGAGTGCATCGGCCTGCGGTAGCGGGTGTGTCGCGATTCGTGACGCTAGCGCACGCTCCCGACAACCTCTCACACCTTGTTCCAACTGTCGAACCCGTGTCTGACTCGTGCCGGTCTGGGTCGCATGAGCCGATAACGCCCGCGAATCATGCGCTCCTGGAGCTGGTGTCACCTGATCGGACGAACGGAACGGATGTCGGCCGTATCCGCTACATTCGGTTCATTCTGTAGCAGAACGCGGGAGGTGGCGGGTTGTCGAAGAACCCTAGGACGGTGCCGGTGTGGACGATTGCGACGGACCGCGCGGACGTACCCGCGGTGATCGGCGATAACGCACTCACTCCCGAGCGGCTCGACAGTCTTCGGACCGCTCTCGCAGCTCTGAGTGACATCCCGATCACGACTCTCGAGGCCCACGACGTTCCCAAGGCCCTCGACCGGTCGAAGGGCATCCACCTCCACGGTGTCAGTCCGCTGGCGACGCAGCTGTCAGAGCTCGTGAAGAAGACCCCCAATGTTGTCACCGACGGCGGCGAGACTCTGTACACGATGGTCGTACCCCCGAAGTTCGCGTCGCAGTTCGCCGCCGGAATCGTCAAACCGATGGCGTCCTCGACGACCGCGAACGGCATCCACAGTGCACTGTCAGACGGATCCAAGATCGCCGCCCATGCCTCCTTCGTCCCGGTCAGCGCCGGCAAGGCAGCGGCAGCCGGCGCCGCGACCGGCTCGGCCACCACCGCAGGAGCGGCCGCAGCTGGTGCCGGAGCCCTGACCATCGCCGCACCGCTCGTACTCATGGCGGTGGCAGTCGGCGTCAGCGCGTACGCCGACCAGCAGCGACAGAAGACCTTGGAGCGGATCACCGAACTCCTCGAGAAACTGATCGCCGACAACCTCGAATCAGAGCAGCACAGCCTGGAGGCGTGCCGCGGCGCGATCGTCAAGGCCACTTCGGTCCTTCTCGACGAAGGACGCATCGGCGCCAGCCTTGGACTCGACTCGACAGTGTTCGCTATCGAGGAGGCGCTGTCGCGCGCAAAGTCGCGGATTGCCAAGTGGGAGAAGGAACTCACCAACCTGAGTAGCGACAAGGTGGAACTCAACCAGCTTTCCAAGTTCATCCCGGGCATCGAGAAGGCTGACAGCGAGTTTTATGTCCACGTCGAACTCGCACAATTGGCCATCGCGATGAAGCAACGAGTGCTGATCCTGCAAGCCGTCGAACATGCTCAACTGTCCGAGGGTAACCCGTTCGAACGATTCGTGACCACGTTGCAAGCCGAGAAGCAGGGTCTCGACTCGCTCGAACAGCGTCTTGAAGCGGTGGTTCTGCGGCTGTCGGCATTGCAACTGGATCGCTCCCACGGCATCCGGGACGTGGTGTTCTCTTCCGGCGAGGTCGACAAGTTACTGGAGACCACACGTCGTCTGCGCGAACTCGGCCAGTCGGTCCAGCCCAGCACCCGCCAGTCGGAGGTCACAATCGACATCCTTCAGGAGAAGGACGGCTCGGTCATCGTCTTCCCGGCCATCGCCTCGTGATCTGTCGACTCAGCACAGCCAGCACGAAAGACCATGGCAGTCAACGGACGTAACGCAGACCCTGCTGTCGTACGAGACAAGCATGCTCGAATCTGGGAACCGCACGTCGCTCCACTCAACGAGTTGGCGAACCGCATCGCCGATGCAGAAGGACTCCCCCACGGATATGTTCCGTACGTCGACCCGGACGCCGGTGGTGTTCGCGCGCGGATGCTCGTGCTGTTGGACAACCCGTCCACGAAGGCTGAGGCCGGGACCGGTTCTGGACTCCTGAGCCTGGACAACAACGACCGCACTGCCCGGAACTGCCGAGAAGCTTACGCGCGACACAACGTTGAGTGGGCTGACGTCGTGCATTGGAATGTCGTGCCATTCCCAGTCGCCGGCGAGAAGAACGGTGGTTCGACGCCGAGTGAACGGGCTCGTGCCGTTCGTTGGACACGTGAAGTGGTCGACCTTCTGCCTAACTTGGAGATCGTGCTCCTGCTCGGTGCGGCAGCGCGGGACGGATGGAAACGGGCGGGCATCAGAAGGGCCGGCGTGTACGTCCCGGAAGGCAACATCCCGCACTGTTCTATGCGTGGCTTGAACACTGCTGGTGGTCGGGAACGTTTTGAAGAGGCGATTATTGATGTTGCCAGATGTCTGAAACTTAACGGGTAATGCCCCTTTCGTTCGCGCGCCTCGGTCGCGCCGACCCTGCATCCCAGCTAGTCAGCCACTTCTGGTTCACTCGTTGGAGCCACAAGAATCGACGTGTCGACGCCGCATTCTCACCTTACGAATTTCTCGACAGTAGTAATGGAAGAATTCCGGAGTGCCTGAATGAACCCACCTGAGTCCCCGTTCGTCGATATCCCTCGGAGCGAGTGGATCGCTTCCAACCGGTCGGCGTTCGCAATCTGGGACGCGTATCCGGTCAGCCCAGGCCATGCTCTAGTCGTGTCGCGCCGAGAGATTGAGGACTGGTGGGTCGCGACAGCCGAAGAGAAGGCAGACCTGCTTGGACTGGTCGATGAAGTACGGGACGTGATCCTGACGCAGCATGGTCCGGTCGACGGCTTTAACGTGGGTTTCAACGCCGGGCGTGCGGCCGGCCAAACGATCGATCACCTGCATATCCATGTCATCCCTCGGCGACGGGGCGACGTTCCGGACCCGCGCGGGGGCGTTCGACACGTGATCCCAGAACGGGGCAACTACCTGGCGCAGAACGAATCAGTGGACGGTGGCCTTGTCCCCACGTCTCCCGTCCTCATTGATGGACGCACCAAGTACCTTCTTCCCGAGTTGGTCGCCCACCTTCGCGACTCGACCTTGGACCGGGTCGACATTGTGGTCAGCTTCATCAAGATGTCCGGACTCGGTCTACTCAACGGTGCACTCAGTGACGCGCTGGATCGGAACGCGGTGGTCCGAATTCTCACCACTGACTACCTTGGCCTCACCGAGCCTCTCGCCCTGGCCAGCCTGCATGACCTGGCAGATGACTACCCGAGCCAACTGTCGGTCAAAATCTTTCAAGACAGTGAAACGAGCTTCCACCCGAAGGCGTATCTCTTCTACTCGTCCGCTGCAGGCGCTGGCGAGGCAGCATTCGTCGGAAGCAGCAATCTGAGTCGATCCGGTCTTAATGGCGGGATCGAGTGGAGCCTGCACGTCGGATCAATCGACGATCTCAAGCGCGGCTTCGAGGACCTGTGGTCGGATCATCGCAGTGCGCCGCTGACGAATCAGTTGATCGCTGACTACCGACCTGCTCCACAGCACGTTCCGGCCGTCATCGAAGTCGTAGATGCACCCGAACCGGCGCCATCTCCCCGACCTATCCAGCTGGAAGCACTGGAAGCGCTCGCGCGTACCCGCGACGAAGGTTTTCGGGCCGGAATGGTCACCCTCGCTACGGGTTTGGGAAAGACTTGGCTCGCCGCCTTCGATGTCGCCAGCTTCGGAGGACATAAGGTGCTCTTCCTGGCTCACCGCGAGGAGATCCTCACCCAGAGTCGCGACGTATTCAGGCGCATGATGCCTACCGCCAGCATGGGTCTCTATTTCAGTGGGCACGACGACTATCGGGCTGACATCGTCTTTGCGTCGGTCCAGACGCTGTCGCGGAACCTCGAGCTGTTCGATCCGGAGGAATTCGACTACATCGTTGTCGACGAGTTCCATCACGCGGCTGCCGCAACCTACCGTGCGGTCCTCGACCACTTCACGCCCCACTTTCTGCTAGGTCTCACCGCCACCCCCGACAGGATGGACGGCGCAGACCTCCTAGCACTGTGCGCAGACAACCACGTGTACGACTGTGACCTCGTAGATGGAATTCGACGGTCCGAGCTTGTCCCCTTCCACTACTGGGGCGTCCCGGACCCGGTGGACTTCGAGCCGATTCCATGGCGCAACGGCCGGTTCGACCCAACCGCGCTCGAAGCAGCATTTGCCACACAGGATCGCGCTCAATCGGCGTTCGACGAGTGGCAATCACGAAGGGGGCAGCGCACGCTGGCGTTCTGCGCTTCAAAGCATCACGCCGACTTCATGGCTGACTTCTTTGCGGATCGTGGTGTCCGCTGCGCGTCGGTACACAGTGGTCCCTCGAGTGCGCCCCGTAACGAAACCATCGACGCTCTGCGGGAAGGTGAACTCGAAGTCGTATTTGCAGTTGACCTTTTCAACGAGGGTCTGGACGTGCCGACCATCGACACCGTCCTGATGCTCCGTCCAACCGAGTCAGCCATCATTTTTCTGCAGCAGCTTGGTCGTGGATTGAGAGTTTCAGACGGCAAGGCTGCGCTGACTGTCATCGACTTCATTGGCAACCATCGCTCGTTCCTGCTGAAGCCCAGAACCATCCTTGCCCTCGGGAAACGCACCGCTCCGACGACGCTCCAAGTCCTCCAAGCCATGGAGGATGGTGAGTTCGACCTTCCTCCTGGCTGTTCGGTCGACTATGAGCTCGTCGTGGTCGACATGCTTAAGTCATTGACCCGCACAACAGCCACGGACGCTGTCGAGGAGTACTGCCGCTCCTACCAGGAGGATGAGGGGCTTCGACCGACGGCGGCACAGACATTCCGCGCGGGACACGATCCAGCGGCTGTCTCCTCGAGGCACGGTAGTTGGTTTGGTTTCTTGAACACTCTGGGACTACTCGGGCCCCGAGAGGAGGCCGTCTATTCTTTCCACGCGGATGTGCTTCGAGCGATCCAGATCGAGGACATCACTAAGTGCTACAAGCTGATCGCGATGCGGGCGCTGTTGCACGACGGGCGGTTCTGCACCGGGGACTCGGTGGCAAACAACGCGACGACATCACGGCAACTGCTGTTGGCCGACCCACGTCTCGCACGGGAAGTGCCTCAATCCCAGTTCCCCAACCTGCAGCAGGCACCCGAGCAGAAGTGGACATCGTACTGGGTTAGCTGGCCAATCTCGCGGTTGACCGGTGCGGATGGCTCGACATCCCGCGCAAATCACCTGTTTCGTCTGGACGCCGACCGCATTGTCCCGAATTTCACCATCGCACCAGAGCACCGAAATGTCTTCGAAAGCATGGCGGCCGAAATCATCGAGTACCGGCTCGCCAAGTACCTACTGAAGCAAGACGCAGGTACCCACCGTCGATGGCCCTGTCGGGTGGCGCTTGTAGACGGTCTTCCGTCGGTCCTGCTTGACCGGCGGCAGTACGCCGACCTTCCCAATGGCGAAGTGAAATTGGTGGTCGAGGGAGCGACGTATGAAGCGGCCTTTTCCTCTGTTGCAGTCGATGCCATCCGCGGAGGCGGAAGCGACGACTATGCACCACAGTTGCTTAAACGCTGGTTCGGGCCGACCGCCGGGTACCCAGGGCACGTGCACACAGTCGTACTCATGCAAGAGGACGGTGAGCTCACGCTCCGACCCGATCGTGCTGATGACGGCGGCCGACTCGAGCTACCGTTGTTCGGTAGCTTCGCCTCCGCGATCGGCGCTGGGCCCGCTTCGGGATCGAAAGGCACGATCGGCTCCAGCATCGCGGTGCGCGCGCGCACGGATATCGACCATTCATCAGGCAACCAGTTCGTCTGCTTTGCAGATGCAGGAGCGCTAGATCCGAGCGGCGGAATTCTCGCCGGCGAACCGCTTCTGTTCGAGTGGGCGTCTGCCACGTCTCCGACCGAACTCATCGGAGAGACGATTCTTGCCGAGGTAGAACATGGGGGTCAGTCAAAACGACAGCTGACGACGGTGTGGCAGGTCGACAGCAACATCGTGCTGGAGTCGGCGGACGGGTCGAGACAGATCACCACGGGAGCAGAGGTACTGAAGTCGGCGCGTCTCGTGGCCGAACTGTCCGAGAGCGACATTAACCCACTCGCAGATCGAATCGGCGACCAACTCAAGAGCCTTGACGTACCCGAGCTCTACGGGGAAACCTACAACCCCGGGAACTGGCGCTCTGGGCACGTATCACTCGCGCGACACGCGGTACTGTTCGTGACCCTTGAGAAGCGCTCCGACAGCATCCAGTACGTTGAGCACTTTGAAGGCCCAGACCTTTTCGTGTGGAGCTCGCAGAATTCGACCAAGCCCGAAGGAAAGAAGGGCCGGGAAATCCTTGAGGCTCCAGCAACCGGGAAATCGATCGAGCTGTGGATGCGTCGCAAGCCGAGCGACCCGTTCACATACCTCGGTCGTGTCATTCCCCTGGGACACGAGGGCTCTCAGCCGATGACAGTCACGTACCGCTTGCTAACCCCGCTGTCCGGAGAACTGCGACGGCGGTTGAACTTCGAGCAACATAATCGCGCGTAGCGACTGATCCCTATGCGGTGCAAACGCATACACGGAGGTCCCTGTCGGCAAAGCAGACAGGGACCTCCGCTGGCTTATGCCTGAACTTCTGTGGGCATCGTTCTCAGACTCGCGATCGGCTCGCCGGACTGCTTCACCTTCCACAGCGCCCAACCGTCGACGCGTGAACGCTCGGAATCTCCATAGAAGCGGAGTTGTGCTAGAGCTGCCTCATCTGGCCCCTCGAAGTTGCGACGGCCGACAATCGCGTAGTCCAGAACGACGCTCCAGTCACTGGTGTCGAGCACTGCCCCGGGTACGAAACCACCCTCGCACTCCATGTAAATGGGAACTGTGTTGCCTGACTCCGGGTTTCGGGGGCGTTCAGAGGCCTTGGTAGGGAGCTGAATCCTGCGAGTTCCGAACGGCTTCTGCGGCCTCTGCTCGACGTCAACGTGCACGGAGTCATCACCTGCGCGGCGGCTCGGATGGTCCACCGGTTGTGAAACATGCCTCTGGCCGAGCTCAGGATCCTTGACTGACACTTCGTTTCGGCCCTTTAGGGGCTCCGTATGGGTCGTCGCCGATCTGTCATCAGACGCCCTCGATGAAACCCCAGGTAGCTGAATCCTCCCAAGCGCCTCGTCGCCTAGCTGCACAACCTCGTCATAGGTTCGGTTGAGCCGAGCCGCGATGCTGCCGTTGTCGAGCGGCTCATCCCCGTCGAGACCGAACCGACGAATCAGAATGTCAGCTTCGTGGGGGTCCAGCTCGACTATTGCACGGAGGATCTCGTCGACGCTTTCGCATCGCTCGAAACGCACCGCACTCGCGACGACGGTTCGAATGTGCGCACTGGCGCGCTGGATTGTCGCCGCTCGCTGCGCAACCGAGATTGTCGCAGCCTCAGCCAGTTCTTGGTCATCCTCACCGAGGATTTGGCCGTTGTTGTCTCTCACTTCTGGTAGCCAGTCCTTCACCACTGCTGGGACACTGTGAACCTCTACAGTTTCGAGGTGTTGCGCGATGTCGGTGAGCTGCTCAAGGAAGGTCCCGTGCGCACCGTTCTCCGGGTCTTCGGAGCTGGCTTCCGCGTACAGAATGACGAACACCGCGGCGCG
Organism: Gordonia sp. GONU; assembly: GCF_024733855.1. Lineage (NCBI taxonomy): Bacteria > Bacillati > Actinomycetota > Actinomycetes > Mycobacteriales > Gordoniaceae > Gordonia > Gordonia sp. GONU. The sequence goes on along the minus strand of NZ_JANRHB010000007.1, from coordinate 166,419 downwards.
TCCATCGGCCTTTGGCCGCAGCACTCGACCCATTCGTTGGATCATCTGACGCCTCGTGCGACTCGCAGCGAGGACGATCGCAACGTCCGCTTCAGGAACGTCGATACCTTCGTCGAGAACCCGAGGAGCAGCTAAAGCCGTGATACTTCCGCGCTTGAAGCTACCGAGGAGCGCAACCCGCTCATTCCGAGTGAGGTCGCTCGTGTATGGCGCCGCCGCGATACCAACTTGCAGGAGAGTTTGGGCTGCAGAAGCGGAGGCCGACATGGTCTCGGCGAATACGAGCGACCTACTCGACTGTTCTAGCACAGGGGCGATCGCGGCGAGTGCCTCCTCTTTGCCGGAGATCGAGGCGAGAAGGTCACGGCGATCGGCAAATGCTTTGAGGTATCGCCGTGCGGATCTAACAGATGCATCGCCACTGAAGTCATCCTTCGCGAGCAACTGAACGTCTTGTAGAAATGATCCGAAAGGTTCTGCGCGGCAGCCGAATTTATTGATCAGGTTGGTTCGCTCGCCACGAGCAACCTCGTCGAGGTCGTCGTATCGTGCCCGTTCGCGTGGCGAGAACGGAACGGGCACGAGGGCCACGTTCACTGGTGCGAGGATGCCGTCCTCGTATCCGCGTTGGTAGGTACAACCAGAGATCACGTTCTCAAAGAATGGCAGCAACACCCGGCCGATACCGTCGTCCGACCGTTCCAAGGTCGCCGTCAAACCAAGGCGATGGTCGAACGAACTCGCCGAAAGGACCTTCGCGAAAGACTCCGCGCCGTAGCGATGAACCTCGTCGGCAACCAAGAGCGATCCAGCCGGCGGCTTTTCGGCAGCAGGCATCACAGCCGACTGCACGGTCGACACAATCACGTCGAAGTGACGAAACGAGTCCTGATGGGCATCGCCGCGTCGCCCCACCCGCAACGCACCACTTGCCGCCACGAGTCGTTCATGCCATTGGCGGAGCAGATCTCGCGACGGTACGACGACGAGGACCCGGCGCCCCTCGGCCACGGCCTCTAGCGTGGCTGCGATTCCGACTTCGGTCTTTCCTGACCCAGTAACGGCTTCGACTACTGCTCGTCGTCCATGTTTGCGCCACTCGTCGAGCGCCTCCTGTTGCCAGGCGCGTAACGGTTTCAAACCTTCGCTCCATACGAACGGACCCACAACATCGTGCCGGCTTTGGTCATCTCATCTAGCTGACCATCCTCGACCAACGCATCGAGCACATCTCGCGTAGCGCTCTCGTCGAGTTTCGAGATGTGGCATGCCCGGTCGATCGTCAGTGGAACGCTCGGCCACGCCGCGGCCACCAAGACCTTCCGAAGCGTTGCTTGGACGGGGAAAGCGGCAGGCGTCGCATTCTCGTTCTCGATCTCGCTATCGGATGCAGCGCGACGCAGCAAGTCGTCGCGAGCGTTCACGCCCGGGTTGTACTCGGGCGCATCCTGCCGGTTCTTAGCGCTCTCGGCGAAAAGGTCGCGTAGTACTCCTTCAATCTGCGATTCAGGAACCTGGAACTGTGCCGCCAGTTCCCGCGCTTTCATCGAGCGGTAATTTGGCGCTCCAGAAACTATCGCCTCCCGGAGAGCTTCGTCCGAAATCCGAACGCAGTCAGTCTCCGACGGCAACGTCTGTTCGACGATTGGCTTAGGTTCAATCGACGGCGACGTTCTTTCTACGACTGTTTCAACTGGGGTGGTTCTGGACCGTGCCCCGTCATCCGGCTCGTCACCCCGGTTCTCAATGGGAGGCACCGGTGGCTCGATATCCGTGGGGTTGTCTAGTCCGCTGCCGCCGCGACCGATGACGGTCGAGACCGTCGAGGGATCGTTCGAATGCTGTAGGCCGGGTTCAATTCCCAGTCTGTCGAGCTCGGTCCAGAGAGACGACATCGCTTCGATGCGATCTGCGTAGAACTCGGATTCCCGCACCCTCCAGAAAGTCCACCCGCAACGTCGAAGCTCGATCTCACGCTCGAGATCTTCACGAAGCTGCTCGGGTGTCGTGTGGAACGCGTCGCCGTCACATTCGACTGCCAAGCGCGACGCACTGCCGGTCACGACGAGATCGATTCGACGGTTATTCACTGGGATCTGCGGATTCACGTGGTATCCGCGGGCAACGATCTCGTTGAACACTCGCTGTTCAAAGAGACTGTCGAAACGCGGATCTCGCACGTCGTTCGGCACGTTCTCGGGGACGGGTTCGGTGGTGGCGACGGTTCGCGTGGTCATGTGTTCCAGCAGCGACTTGCGCAGGTCACCGGTGCGCAGTCGATCAAGCGTCACCGAGTGGAACAGCCACATCTGGTCCTTAGCGCGTGAGGCGCCGACGTTGAAGCGCTGTTCAAACTCTGTGCGCGTCAAAGACTGGAAGTTCTGATCGGGTGCTACGACCAACGAGAGGAAGATGACGTCCCGCTCGTCTCCCTGGAAGTCAGGCGGAGTCCCGACCCGGAACCGCCGTTCGTCCCACTCGTCCTCCGAAATGTTTCCTCGGAGCGCATTCTGAATCGCAGTGACTTGGCCCTGCCCCTGCAGGACAACGACTCCCATCGTCTTTCCGTCGTACTGCGGGTCGTCAAGGCATGCGCGCACTTGGTCTGCGATAGCCTCGGCTTCTGCCCTGTTGGTGAGTGTGGCGAACTTTCCAGTGACGGTTGCTCCGGCGACGTAAGTACTCTTGAGCGGTGGTAGTCGATCGGAACCGAACTGACGCACTGGCACCAGCGGAGCGTCCCGATAGAACTGGTTGCTTGACCAGCTGATGATCTCCGGCATCGACCGGAAGTGCTCCCGGAGACGGACGACCTGGCCAAAGCGTGACCGCAAGAGGGAGAAGAGGCTCGACCGCGGAGTGAAGGTGTTCCGGACGTGGTCGGGAAGGTCGCCGAGGTAGTTGTCCAGGCGCGTGAACACATCGTCGAGGCCACCGAGAGCGACTTCGCTAGGCGTGCACTGCTTGTCGTCGCCGACGACAATGACTCGCGGTGCCAGCCACAGGAGGTAGAGATTCGTGATGTCGACCTGGCTGGCTTCGTCCACGATGACAACGTCGAAGGCGCCTGGCTGAGGCGGAATCGACGCGAGTACCTGTTGCGTAGGCATGACCCACGCCGGCACCGCGCTTTGCGCCTCCTGCATCGCCATACGGGCTGCCTGCCGGAACCTCTCAGCGTGCTTGCCGGTTCCCTTTCCGATGCTGCGAATGTGATCGCGGTAGGCCTGAAGCGCCGTAACCTCGGTGGCGCTCATGCGCTCGAGCGCACTCTTCCACGCTCGTTCTGCCGCCAATCGCGCTGTCAGAGAGCTGATATCGGATGTTGCGGCGTCGAGTTCACTGCTGAGCTGCGCCTCCCGCCCAGGAGTCCGCTGTTGCTGAACCCACTCGTACGCACGACGCCAGTGCCACGCTTCATCTATGGTGTCGACGCGAGCACCCAAGCCCGGGTCAGACAAGTGACCCTGGAGTTCATCGAGCAACGACGGGGCTGCCGTTCGCACACGCTGCACAAGAGCCTGGCACTCGTGGTACTCGCGCTGTTGTTGCTGCGCACGCAAATACGCGCTCAACGCTTCACCGAACTGATGAGCGGATGCTGCTCGAACGCTCTCGGTGAGCTCGCGAGCTTCGGGCGCCGGCGCCGGCCCGAATGCGTTGCCAAGCACATCGGTGATGGCAGACAGTTCTTGACGGGCAGATCGGCGCTGCAACTCGAACGTGATTGCGGACGCCGCTTGAGACAGCGTGTCGGCATCGTCGACGCTACGGACGGCCAGATGCCGCCGAGTGCTCTGATACAGGGTGTCGGTAAGCGCGCGGCAGCTTGCCACCAAGCGTTCGATCGACGCGAGGTGACGACGCAGGATGACGAGGTTGTTCACCTGCGACGTACGCGAGGAGTCGTCGGCAAGGTGGACGCCGAGATCCGCAAGGATTCGCCGTGCGGACTCGACGGCGTCAAGTCCTTTGAGGTGTGCGACGACGATCTCGAGCTCTTCGGCTCGACGCACCGGATCGCCGTCGACGATCAGATTGAGTTCGAGTTCGTCATACGCCTTCTGCTCGGCGGAACGACGGAACCTTCCCTTCCACTCGGCACCATCCTGCAAGCGGGCGAACCATGCTTCTATCGTCTGAAGAACCCTACGTGACACGCCAGGTGCATCGACCGCAACGCTACCAACGGCTCGGTCGCACCGGGTGGCGCCCTCGACGAGGGTGTCGAGTTCCGGAACCCGCGCCCACAGATGGTCAATCTCACCTGCGAGCACGCGGTTTGCGAGCTGCCGGTAGTCCATAGGCAGCGCACGAACAATGTCGACCGCTTCCCTGAGCGTGCCGCACTGGAGCAGGACCTGCTCGGCTGTTCCGCTGTCGACACTCTCGATGATGTCGACAAGATCCTGTGTCTGAGCTGGAAGATCCAGCGGCGGGCGGTGGACCGCGTCGAAGAGGCTTGTCATCCGATCAGCACTAGGCAGCAGGCTGTCCAATGCCGGCAGCATCTGTTCCGCGCGAGTCCCATGCTCAGGCGTCTGCAGCTCGAGGAGCCGGACCAATTCCCGAAACTCTCCCGGGCCAAGTGGCGGTTCCGCGGCGTACAACGGGCCGGGAAGCCACGCATGTCGCTCACGCTGCTCCTCCAACCGTCGCACGATCGAGGCCAGCGTCCCACTGTATCCCGGAGCGACTTCGGGATGCTGGTAAGTCTCCGATTCCCGCAGCGCTCGGATCGATTCGAGGATTGTCGACCGACGTGCCAACGCCTGCTCGCGCTTGTCGGTGAGGTCCGCAATGGTGCGTTCGGACGCCTCAGGGATGAACGAGGTCTTACGCTCAGCGATCGTCGCGACACTTCTGTTGAGTTCCTGGGAACCGCCACGGGCCAGGTCCGTGATGGACACGCATAGCTCTTGCATATCCGCCGGCAGTTTATCTCGGAGCACTTGCAGCGCCTGTGACTTCTCGCTCGTCACCAGCACGCGTTGTCCCCGCGCAAGGAGCGCGGACATCAGGTTCGCGATTGTGTGCGTCTTACCCGTACCGGGTGGACCTTCCACGACGACGCCACTGTCGCCGCCGAGTCGCTCAATGATCTTCGATTGTTCGGCGTTGGCGGGTAGCGGGAACAGCGGGTCCTCGGCGAGTTCGCTCGGCGCCGTAGCTCCGGTGGATTCAAGCCATGCGACGCGCTCATCAGCCTCAATCGCGGCTACGAGCTGCGCTAGGCCGAGTGGTGTCTTCGCAGACGCCTCTTCGGCCTGGTTGATCATCTGGTTGTAGTACTCGACCAGCGCGAAGGCTCCACGCTTTCGCAAGACCAGAGCGGGCGCGAGGGCGAGCGATACCTCGCCGATGGTGGTGGGAGGTTCGAGCTCGTCGGTGACCGGGATTTCCAGACCGAGTGCACGAGCCGCCCAGGTCTTGAGAAAGACCTGGATCGACTCGTCAAGGGGCGAGCTCGACTCCCTGAGTTGCGCAAGTAGCGTTCGACTCCCTGACTGGTCGAAGATCTCGTACCCGGTGAGGAGCTCGCTGTCTTCCAGTCGACAGGACGAGAGCTCGACAAACCTCACCAAGAGGTCACCAGTGGTTTCGTCCCGCTCGATGGTCGCGGCCTGCGTGACGAGATGGGTATTCACACGCGACCCATCAGCAAGCTTCGACGGGAGGGACAGAAGCCCGGATCCGACGACGAGCTCCACCGAGTCGGGCCTCGCCGTGAGCTCATGCATCATGTCGGTCAGGGCTTGGTAAAGCTCATGGTGAGGCCGACGCTGCCGATCCGTCTGAGCCCACCCAGTCCACTGAACGTACCAACGGAGGTACTTCGCGCGGGCTCTCACAACCTCGGCTTCGGGGACGGAGGCATCCTGGCCCGGCTCGCGGAATTGGGGACCGTAGGACTCGCTCCGGTCTGCCGCAGCAGGATCGTCGACCCAGGTCAGGAGCTCCCGAGGGAGCTCAGGCGGCTCCTCCAGATGCACACGCGGCGCCCGCACCACCACGTCTCCCGCCGTCGCAGCCTGATCCACCTGAAACGGAGTTCTACCCGGGAAGAGCCAGTGGTGTTCTTCATGGTCCTCAACCTTGAGAACCGGCCGTGTCCGGGCCTTCACCATCTCCCGAAGGAACTGCATCAATCTGCCAACGCGATCCTTGAGGTCGACGTCGTTCTCTCGACTGGCCACTAAAACCCACTAACTCAGGCCGCGGCGTCGCGGCTCGCCATAATCGAGAGTCACAATAGCGGGCGACCGTGACAATTAGCGCGGGTAACTGTCGTCCGGCAGGGTGCCTATCCAGACTTCTCGTGGTGGACACCCTTGAATTCGATCGTTCAGAGGACAGTCAAGTGACCCATTTATTCTGTGGCCGCCAACGGGGCATCACATTCGGGCCTTTCAAGAAACGATAAGTGCCCTGGGATGGTGGGGTTCCGCGGCGAGGGCAGCTGTTGCTGAGCGGGTCGGCGACCATTCTGCCTTGCTCTCACAGCTTGATGCATTCCGCACCGCCGATGCCGAGGCGGCGTCCGCCGAGTTGGTCCGAGCGGGCTGCAAGCACTGATCGAGGCCGACGCCAGCGAGACGATCGGCATCTGCCCGTTATGAGCGTTCCGCGGAACGTGCCACCCAACTCAACGGCCACCGGACCAAGACTGTTCGACGACCTCCTGACCGCCGCGCAAGTCACGACGCCTACTGTCAGCGCATCTTGATCTCCGCGACAATCTTGGACCACTTGGCGTCGCTCAGTGACACCACTGACTCAGCCTTCGGATTCGATGCCCGACGAATTCCATCGGAGATTTCTCTCGGCATCGGGTCGTCGTACGCAGTCGGCACCTGCATGGCCTGCGCGATCAACTCGGTATCGAATCGGAACGGATACTTCAACACCGACTCCGCTGTCTCGTCAGGCCAGAAACAGCTCGACTCCCACCTCAGCGGAGACAACACCCGGAATAGATATACGTCCACCGCACTCGTCACCCACTCTTCCGGCTGGCACCGTGGACCGCGCCGCAGCCCGCTGGCACGAGCTCCGATGACGTGCCAGTCGAAGCTCATTCCTTTCGTCCAGCCCTGTGGCTCCCGTCGAAGTCCCCAGCGGCCATGCTGTATTCCGAATCGAAGGTTCTCCTGGACCGCCGGCGTGACACCCGAATAGGTGGTGAGAATCCGCGTCAACTCCGCGGTCCTTCGACTAGAGCACGGAGCATGTCCTGCGTCTCGGCGTCCGTCGAGTAGATCCGCATGCCGCGCATCCCTCGGGTGAGAAGCACCTTGTAGGTGTTACGGATGGCTCGGTCGAAGGCCGCTCGGTCGGCGGTCTTGACCTGCCTGTCATAGCTCTTCTCGGGCTGCGCTACCCAACGATCCGTTCGCCAGACCAGATCTGGCCCGAAAATGACTGCGCCGTAGTCGTACTCGAATCCCTGAGCGGTATAGACACATCCGATCTGACCGAAACCAGCGGGATCGGTGGCCCAAAGTTCCCGGCTGGGTGCACCCTCGTGTCTCGTGGTCTTCGGGTTGTTCCAGGGTCGACGCCAACCTCCAATCGTGATGTCATCCGCGAGCGGTTCGCCCTTCTCAGGCGTGCTCCACTTCCAGCAGTATCCGGCGACCATACGAGCGGAGTAGCCGTCGTCGAGCATTTGTTGAAGTCGACTCTCAACTACGGATGGCGCCTCGTCGACTGCCACGTCGAAGGCCTCGTCTCCCTCCCACGGAATCGGTCCGCCTGGTTTGAGTTCAAGAAGCCTTCGAACCCAGTAGTCGTACGCTTGGCTACCACCGCACCGGAACTGGCCGTCCAATCGAATGATCTTTATGGTGCATCCCATTCGCTCGGCCGCTCGTCGGATTTCATCGACGCTGCCGCGCTCCGACGGTTTGACGATTTGATCCTCGTCAAGCAGGAACACGGGTACGCGCGCCGCGTCGATCAACTCTTCGACTTGTGGGCGACCAGTGCGATTGATCGCGCGAGTGAACCGGTTGGTCGAGGTCTCGCGAATGCGGTGCGCTTCATCGCAAATGAGGACTTCTAGATCGTTCGGTTCCGAGTTGATGAAGTTGTTGTAGTAGGTGAAAAGCTTCTGGACTCGCGGCGCTCGAGCACCGGCGACTTTCCGGAGAGTCTTGGTGAATGCAGATGACCCCGTCGCGTGCACTGCGGTCCTCCCCTGACGCGCAAGTTCGCCGAGTAAGCTCAACGCGATGACCGACTTTCCCGAGCCGGGACCGCCGACGACGACGATCACTTCCTTTGTGTTCTGTCGGGCCGCCGCCTGCACGGCACGCATGACGAGCGAATAAGCGACCTTCTGTTCGTCAAGAAGCACGAACTGCTCTCGACGTTGGACCTCGTCGGCCGCTAGGGCCATAAGCTGCTTGCTCGGTCGGATCGCAGACGATGTCAACTGGTCGGCCGCATCGGCGCCGGGTTTATCGGCAATCCGCGAGCGGAGAAATTCGATCAACTCGCTGCGCCGTTGCCCGGTAAACATGCGACCAGTCTGAGATTCCGGGTAACCCCACAACGAACGGACGCCGTCGTCGGTCGCATTGTGCAGGTACGCGACACCAGCGAGTTGCTCAGAACTACCGGCCAGAGCGGCGATGAAATCCGCGATGTGAGAACAATAGCGGCTGACCTGCTCAATAGGGTGAAGACGTTCGCGGTCGCCGTCGTAGAGGACGACGTCCTCCGTACCGTCCAGGACGGTCGCGGTGGTCCACTGTTTCAGCTCGACCACGACATAAGAGGCCTCGCCGGTTTTCGGATGAACACCGCACACAACGACGTCGGCACGTTTGCTAGTGAGCGGCAGCCGGTACTCGAGAAGAAGCTCAGCCTGGTCCAATCCCGCGTCCTCCAGGTCGCTTACCAGGACTCCGACGCTGCGCTCCCACGAGCGCACTTCGGCCTTCGACGCGTGGTAGCCGTACTCGAAGAAGTGTTGCTCGGTCAACTTAGGGATCAGGGTGTTAGCGGTGATCTGGGCGCGAACGCCCGACACCGAAGCTCGAAACAGAGACATGCGGCTCCAGGAAGACACGACGAACTTCCCGCTCGGGTTGGAGCCTTGTCACGATGACGCGTCTGTCGGGCCGTAGCGGATGACGATGTCCACGATAGTGGCTGACGCCGGCAGAATTCGTCCGAGCACCCGGCGGTTCGGACATCCCTGCGACCCGACACGCAAATGCTCACGATTGTCGTAACGATCGGTTAGCTTCCTGTCGACGTAAGTTCTGCGTACGGACGAACGGACAGACTCGAAGATGAAAGATCGAACTAATGGCGTTGCAAGTTGTCGGCGGAGGGTCGAGTGCCATCGCGTCCTCGTCTCACGCCGCGTGTGCCCGCTTCCGCGGCACCGATCCGCTGATCACAGGCTTGACCCGTCGTAGTCTCGCAACCGCGGTCGGGTTTGACGACGCCTCGGGCGCGATCCCGCAGGCGCGGTGGATGCGCGCGATGACGTTCGAGCGGCTGGTGCGCAACGAGGACTTCGCCGGGCGAATCGCCACACGAACTGTCGGTGCGCTTAACCTGAACCGGCCGAAGGAAGTTGTGACGGTCGACGCGCACGCCAACCCGGACACCACCGCGAAGGTGCTCGTCGCAGCGCACGAGCGTGCCGTAAACGAACAGTCCGTAACTCTCGTCTACCAACTCGCAGTCCCATTCGTCGGCTTCGAGGAGCACGACGCTACAGACGTCAAGCCGGACTTCGCGGTCGTCGCGCCATCTCACGACGACCCGACCGCGTCGTGGCTGGTTATGGGTGACGCAAAGGATTACGAGCGGGTTCGCTCGCGAATCGACGACGCGCGAATGCTCAAGGGCTTCCTTCAGGTGGCTGTCGGCGCAGAATCCGCGCGCGCGTGGTCTCGGCTGCCAGTCGGCATGTCCGTCCACACTTTCGGGGTACTTGCCGTGCCGCGCAACGCGTTCCTCCAACCGGAGGCGATTGTCGAGAACCTCCATGACTACGCCGAGGAGGTCAACCTCCGCATCGACGAGCGCCGACGTGAGGCGGCCCAGTCCGGCTATGCCGCTGGGCAAGACGTCAAGCCATATGTCGAGCACCTCCAGGCCGACTTCGACCCGGCCTCGTGCCCGACTTGCACGCTCTTCACCTACTGCCGCGACGAACTACGTCGCTCGACTGTAGCTGGCGATTTGCTAATCGAACTGGGCATAGCCCAGCGGCTTCGGAACGCAGCCCTCGGCCTCGTCGACGGTGTGACGGATGTCGGTCGCGTGCCCGCGTCGACAGCGGCGAACATCAAGGCAACCCTAAGCGGGGTGGCACATAATTCGGGCCAGCTTCGCATCGACCAGGCCGGTAAGCCGGGCACGATCAACGTAGTCCTCGCGAAGTCGGACGCTGCAGCGATCGGCCTCCACGGAATCGGGGTGCAACGAGTTACAGCGAGCGGACGAAAGGACTGGCAGTTCACTGTCTTCCACGACCCGCAAGCGTCCGATACTCGCCGTCGAGCGATGCGGATCATCGGGAAGGCGCTCAACAGCGCAATCGGCGAGCAACAACGGGCGGCCGGCGTCGGCCAGCCCGACTCGGTGCACCTCGTGGTGCCCGACCAGGCGACTGCCGACGTGCTTGTCACGATCGCGGACAACCTAGCTGGAGTCGAACTGAGCCGCTTGCGATGGAAGCGCGACGAGCACCAGGGCCGCCCCGCGCTCACCTACGACGGGGAACCGGCAACCATTCCGCGAGCGATCACCGAGGGCGAACGCACGGCGATTGCGTTCCTTCTCGAGGACGACCGCTCGCGCGGGTTCTCGCTTCGTTGTCCCATCATCGACGCTCGCGAAGTACTCGCGCGCCACTTCGTGGCTGGTGGCCCTGCGGTCAATGCGGGCCGTCTCGACTACCTGGTCGGCTGGGCCGAAGCACAGAAGTCCGGGCCGATCGATCACAGGGCGTTTGCAGACGAAATCGAAGATTCCGTACACACTCCGGGCGCACGCCTCACTAATTCGATGTCTGATGCAATCCACCAGTCGCTAGTCGGAAAGCGCGGCAAATCCGGATCAGGCGAAGCGGCTGACCCCGAGATGTACGAGAGGCTCGTTCTCGAGGAGATGCAGTACAAAGCGCGGGCGATTGAACGCGCTCTGGACGCTCTGGAAGTTATCGAACCGTCGACACTGCGCGCCGCGTATCGGGCGGTCGAGTCTGACGCGCAAGAGGTATGGCGCCGGCGCTTGGCGCTGCACGCGTCGGACCTAGTGCGCTTCGGCCGTACTTACCGTCCCTGGCGGAATTCGCTCGTACCGATGCTCGAGAGCGACGGCAAGTGTGCGGCTCAGTTGCTCCTCTTATGCAACCCGCAAGCGGCCCGCGACATGGCCTCGGACGCCGGCAATCGATTCGTCGCATCTGCCACCGTCGTGTCTGCTGCGCCGCTCGTCATCGACGTCGAGTCACGGAGGATCGTCGACGGGTCGCGGATCGTAATGGTGACTCGGAACGGCATAGCCTGCGTAGAGATGACCGGCGCAACTCTTGACCCGCCCAGCAGCGGAAAGTTCAAGATCGACGGCCTGTCGATCGGCCCACTCGCGACGGAGGACCCAGACATTCCAACCAGATTGCGATGGACTCCTCAGACGACACCACAACTGGAACTCGGCGACTCGCTCGTCGTCGCCGACTTCGCCTGGTTCGACAAGCTCACGGGCAACCGCAAACTTCCGGTATGCAAGCCAAAGTCAGACACGACGTCAGCGCCTACGCCCGTTTGCCGGTTCGACTCGTACGAATCCGATCCGTCGACCCATAGGTGGTGCTGCCGTTCGCACGAGATCAGCGAGGCCGAGTTCTCCGATCTGCTCGCGGAACGACGTGCACGGGGCGAGCTGAACCCCGAGACGTGGCCGCCGGTGCGTGACGATGACGCATTCGAGGTAGCCGCCAGCGGTGCGTCCGAGGGGAACGCGTTCGCAGCCGTGCCGGAGACGCCGCCTGCCCACAAGACCATGGATGACGTCGAATGACCGCACAGCAGGTGGAAGAGTCGAGCCACTTCCAGGAACCGCTTGACGTTGCAACCAGCGCCAAGCACCACGAGGACGCAGCCGTGCTTAACGAGCACGTCACCGATGAGGCAAGTGTTGAACTCGCCGCCATGCTGGCTGGCACGTCAATGAACGAACGGATTCTGTTGAAGGCCGCGGCCGGAGCGGGCAAGTCGTACGCGTTGAAACGACTCGTCGTGGAGGCGACTCAGCACGCTCCGGGTCATCGAGTCGCAATAACCGCATTTACGAACAAACAGGTTCGACCGCTCGCCGTCTCGCTCGCGGAGTCCCTCGGGAAGGACGCTGTTGCGTTACTTGCGGGAAAGGACGCGTACCTCGACATCCCGCAAGAGGTTCTCGACGCTGCAACAGTGGTGACGTCAACGACTAACGTTCCGTTGAATGTGCAGGTTGTGATCGGGACGGTGGCACGGTTCGGCGCAATCTCAGAGCGTAAGAGACTCCTTGATCACCTCGGCTCGGCGTCGGACAGCGATTCCCCGTTCGACGTGTTGTTCGTCGACGAGGCGTGGCAGATCGCACACCACCTGTTCGATCAGATCACCAAACTCGCTCCGATCTGGGTTGGTGTGGGCGACGTCGGACAGTTGCCGCCACTCGAGATCGGGCAGAACCCGTGGCGTGGTGATCCGGCCTATAACCCATACCGCGCGTGGCCGACCGAGTACGACGACGATGCCCGCACGTGGTCGCGCGAACTCCCGACGGTGTGGCGCCCAGCGGCTGGCCACCTCGCGCTCTGGCGCGCCTTTTACCCCGAATGGGAGGGCTCGCTCGACTGCGTCGCAGCTCCAGGCGACCGCTCGATCGATTTCGGACCGATGGACGAGGGCGCGGCCGAGATCTGGAGGCAAGTCGGCACGGGTGTGCCGACTCTGCTCGAGGTTGGCGGATTGCCCGAAGCGGAAGCAGCCGACATCGACTTGCCGCTGATGAATTTCATCGAGGCACTGCTCGACGCGTTCTTCTCGGCCGAGCCGACACTCACATCCGCCGTGTACGACCGGGATGTTTCGGGACGACCGACGGGCCGGTGGGAGACGAAGTCGCTGCGCGACCCTCATTCCGATCCCCTGATCACCATCTTGGCGACGCGGAATCAATCCGTGGACGACGCGACAGAAGTCGTTCTGCGGCTGCAAGAGCGGCACAACTTGACCAACCGCGACGTCGTCGCTTCCACTGTCGATTCTTGGCAGGGGCAGACGAACGGCATCACGATTGCAGTGCACCCGCTGAACGGTGCAGCCGAGCTAGACGAGTTCAACTCCGCGTTCGGCCGTCTCGCGGTCGCGTGCACCCGCGCGACACACGGGCTCCTCATGCTGAGTCGCCCCGGTCTCGACGATCTGCTTGCCGAAGCGCCGGCACGCCCCGGCACGCCGTTCGGTGAACCAGGCACTCGCCAGTTGCCGAGGCAGACGCACGCACGAATCCTCGCCACATTTGCTCGAAGCGCAATCGACGTATCGGAAGACGAATGAACGCAGTCAGGCCGTTCAAGCGTGGGCCAAGTTCGGACCACGGCCGTCCGGAGCTGGTGCATCCCGAGCCGCCGCCGGCTGTGAGTGTTCCCGGCCGCCTACTATGACCTAACACCGCATCCGTGCTCCTTGCCGGACCCGTCTCAGTCACTCCGACCGAGTAGGAAAGAATCGACACGTGTCACGCCTCAACGACCTCCTCCGACAAGTCGCCAATACCGATCCCCAGCTGGCCAAGGATCTTCGACGCGAAACCGATGCGCTCGCGGACCGCCGGGCGTTCGGGTTGAATTTCGAGCGACACACTCCCGAGGCCGTAGAGCTGCCCGGTCGGCCGATACGAAAGAATGACAAGGTCCGGATCCTCCCTGAGCGGGGAAAGACACCGAAGAAGGAGGATGAGCGCCTGTACCGGGTCACGAAGGTGTACTCGGCGGACGGCGACCGATGCGCTGATGTTGTTGCTGTGGATGACCCCGACGATGTGCGGTCTGTAATCGTCGACGACCTCGTTGTCGTCGCCGAGTTCCGTGACCCGATCTACCCTGGGCTACTCTCGACGGGAAAAATTGAGCGTGGGAAAAGCAAGCCTTTTCACACGGTGATCAATTCCGAAAATTATCACGCGCTTCAAGCGCTACTATTTACCCACCGGGGAAAAGTCGATTGCATCTATATTGATCCACCCTACAATACGGGCGCGAAGGACTGGAAGTATAACAACGACTACGTCGAGTCGGACGATCACTACCGTCACTCAAAGTGGCTAGCGTTCATCGAGCGCCGTCTCGTGCTTGCGCGAGAGTTGCTGAACCCGGACGAATCCGTCCTTATCGTAACGATCGACGAGAAAGAGTATCTGCGCTTGGGGTTGCTACTCGAGCAGGTGTTCCCTGGCGCTCGTGTCCAGATGGTCTCGTCCGCTATCAACCCAACAGGGGCGATCCGAACCAATGAGTTCACGCGAACCAATGAGTTCATCTACTTTGTGATGATTGGGGACATTCAACTGATACCCGAAGTTACCGGCATTCAGGATGGCGAGGAGGTGCGTTGGAATCAGCTGCGTCGATTCGAGATGTCATCCGCACGAAATGGTCCGCAACCGAGGCCTGATCAGTTCTACCCGATATATGTGAACAAGGAATCCGGTCGTATAAGTGAAGTAGGAAACTCTATACCCCGGACGGTGGACCGACATACGGTACCAGGACGAGATGGCTGCGTGACCCTGTGGCCACTTAAACCGGACGGTACTGAGATGATCTGGGGACTCACACCCGCAACACTTCGTTCGAGGATCGAACAGGGATATGTCCGCGTAAGTCGCGGCCGAGGCCGCACAGAGGGTGATTTTTCAGTTTCCTATCTAACCAGCGGGAAATTGGAACAAATACGCAACGGCACAATCAAAGTACTTGGGCGACGGCAAGATGGTTCAGTTATTGTCGAGCGCGTAGGCGGATTGAAAAGAACGATGCCGACGACGCAATGGCAACGTGAGTCACACAGCGCACAAGCCTACGGAACAAAGCTGATTTCGAATATAACCCCAAACCGGAGATTCCCATTTCCAAAATCATTATACGCGGTTGAGGACGCGCTCCGGTTGTTTGTGGCGGATAATCCATCGGCCGTAATCCTCGACTTTTTTTCCGGTTCTGGAACAACGGCGCACGCGGTGCTTCGACTCAACAAACAGGACGGAGGGCATCGCCGCTCGATCTCAATTACGAATAATGAAGTTTCCCAAGATGAACAATATCGTCTACGCGAGTCCGGACTGCGCCCGGGAGACGCGGAATGGGAACGGTGGGGCATCTGCGATTACATCACCAAACCGCGAATTGCAGCGGCTATCACCGGTAGGACCCCTGATCGCGAGCCCATCAAGGGAGACTATAAGTTCACAGACGAGTTTCCCATGGCTGACGGTTTTGAAGAGAACGTCGAGTTCTTCACCCTCACCTACGAATCCGCTATGCGCGTGGCGTCACACCGAGAGTTTGCCAAGATCGCTCCCTTCCTCTGGCTACGAGCTGGAGCACGTGGGCGCCGCATCGATGAAATCTCGGTTGGGTGGGACGTTGCCGATACGTACGGTGTGATCGCGAACCTTGACCTCGTTGAGCCGTTCCTGAAAGCCGTTGAGGCTGCGGAGGGAATCACCCACGCGTACATTGTCACCGACGAAGACCGCCTATTTGAAGCGTTAGTCCGACAGCTTCCAGAACACGTCGAACCGGTTCGCCTGTATTCTTCTTACCTCCGCAACTTCGAGATCGAAGCCGGGAGGGCTGCACGTTGAAGTTCACACTGAAGCCATACCAGCGCACAGCGCTCGAAGACATGCTCGCAGCTCTGGATCGCGCCAAGACGATCCACGAGCGTGAAACGACCCCGACCTCGGTGTCTCTGTCCGCAACCACAGGCGCCGGCAAAACAGTGATCGCAGCGGCAGTGATCGAGTCACTGTTTTTTGGCAACGCCGATTACGAATTCGAGCCGGACGACGGTGCCGTTGTAATCTGGTTCTCGGACCAACCGAGCCTCAACGAGCAAACACGGTTCCGCATCATGGAGGCGTCGGACAAGGTCGTGTCAACTGACCTCGTTACCATCGAACCGCCGTTCTCGCGGCCGAAGCTCGAAGCCGGCAAAGTGTATTTCCTCAACACGCAGAAGCTGTCGAAGTCCTCGCTCCTCACGCGTGGTCACGAGACCGTTGCCGAGCAGGACGTGCTGGAGGGAATGCAGGCCTTCGTCCAGCCAGACATGCAGGGTTACACGATTTGGCAGACTATCGCCAACACTATCGACGATCCGGACTTGACTCTGTATTTGATTGTCGACGAGGCGCACCGAGGTTTCGGTACGAAAGCAACAAGAGACAAGTCCACGATCGTCCAAAAGCTGATCAATGGGCATGCTGGGTATCCCCCCATCCCAGTCGTGTGGGGAATCTCGGCCACGATTGGCGATTTCCGGGAAGCGATGGACGACGCGGATGTGTCGGGCGACCGCCGCTACCTTCCACCGGTACAGGTAGATGGTTTCCAGGTGCAGGAATCTGGACTCGTAAAGGATGTCGTGAAGGTCGACATTCCAGCTGAGGCGCAAGCGATCGACATGGTCCTGGTGCGTCGAGGCGCGAGGAAGCTAAAGCACTCGTCCGAGCGGTGGCAGACCTACTGCGAGACACAGAAATTGCCTGACGTCGTCAAGCCATTGATGGTCCTACAAGCTCCCAACACGCCGAACCACGACAAGATCGGTGAGGCACTCGACGTCATCTTTGACGTCATGCCCGAGTTAGGCTCCGACTCGATCCGACACGTCTTTGACAAACACGTGACGCAGACATTTGGGGCTCACCAGGTCGATTGGATTGAGCCTCAACTCGTCGAAGATCGCACGGACGTCCGAATACTCATCGCGAAGGACGCAATCTCCACTGGGTGGGACTGTCCGCGTGCCGAGGTGTTGGTGTCATTTCGGCCTGCGAAGGATCACGACCACATCCAGCAGTTGCTAGGCCGGATGGTGCGCACACCCCTCGCCCGTCGAGTTCCAGGCGACGACGAACTCAACTCGGTCGACTGTCTGTTGCCGTTCTTCGACCGAAAGACCGCCGGTGATGTAGTTAGGCTGCTAACCGCCCAGATCGACGGGGTCCCCGAACCGACCAGGAGGATTATCCGCGACGAGTGCCTCATGACCCCGAACAAGTCAGTCCCGGAGACGGTCTGGCGCGCGTGGGACAACCTACCGTCGATGACACTCCCGCAGCGTGGTACGTCTCCTGTGAAGCGGCTCGCTACTCTCGCTCTTTCCCTATCAACCGATGGTGTGCGGCACGGAGCACTGGCCGAGGTGTCTCGTCAGGTCCATGCCTTGCTCGATGACGCGGCCGTGTCGTACAGAAGCAGAGTGGAGTCCGCGATTGCTGAAGTCTTGGCTGTGCGGCTGCAGGAGATCTCGGCGAAGTTCGGCGCCAAGAGCGTTGAGTACGCCGACATCGTCGAGGTGGCAGACGAACGTGCCATTCGCGCTGCATTCGAAGACGCTCGCAAGGCGTTTGGCGCCGATATCGCGCACGGCTACGTCGACCACCTGACGACCGATGACGACAGCGACGACGCGCTCCGCGAAGCATTCGTTCGAACCGCAGCTCTCGCCTGCGTGCCGGAGATACGGGAAGCGGTCGACAACAAGTCCGACCAGATCGCGGCAGATTTGTTTGACGAACACGATGACGCCATCCAGGAATTACCAGACGATCGCCGGCAGGAATACCGCGACATCAACGCACTCGCAGCGACGCCTCAAATCGAACCACTCGGTCGACCGCGAACCCGCATCGAAGACTACGTCGAGGAGAACGAAGATAAACAGCTCCTCCGCGCCGAGTTGGTGAAGTTGCACCTCATGTCGGACAAGAACGGCGACGCGCCGATCACGAAGTTGAACGACTGGGAAGCCGAGATCGTCAAGCACGAGATCGCGCGCGATGGTGCACTTGGCTGGTATCGGAATCCGCCGCGTCAGACTGCCGATTCACTCGGAATCGCGTATCGAGATGAAATGACGGGAAATTGGCGATCGATGCACCCTGACTTCATCTTCTTTCACGACATCGACGGCGAGGCGAGGGCTTCGATCGTCGACCCGCACGGTCACTACCTCGATGATTCATTAGTCAAGCTTCAGGCCCTAGCGGCGTTCGCCGAGGCGCACGGTGCCGCGTTTCATCGAATTGAAGCATTGAGCAAAGTCGGCAGCGTGATGAAGGTGCTTAACCTCAAGGACGAGGAGGTTCGTGCCGGCATCATGGCTGGCGGTCGCCCGGTCGACTGGTACTACAACTCCAACTTCGCAAGCAACTACTACGCCGAGAACACGGTTTGAGGCTGAGTTCTTGTCGGGGCCGGGCCGTAGCAAGACAAGCTCGTTACGTGTCGTCGGAAGTGGATCACGGTGTCGCGGCGGCTGAGCAAACGTTTCGCACGTCGCACTGACGGCACTTGCGACGGTCCGGCTTCGGCTCAAACTCGCGGCGGCGCAGGCTGTCCGCTGTGGCGATGATTAGTTCTTCGGCTTTGCCAATCGAGTTCGCATCAACCTGGACGTCGTATCGTGTCTCGGCACCGAGGTCCTGAATGAACGCAGCACCAACGTCGAGGCCTTCTCGGCGTCCCGCCTCGGTGTAGATCTGCAACTGCAGTGGGTCGACCTGGCCGCCGGTGGACGTCTTGTAGTCCACGATCGCGAGGCGTCCGACCTTGCCGTCCTCGTTGTCGTAGATGACGTCGGCGCGGCCTGAGATCACCGCACCATCCAGGTAGAGCTCGAACGGTCGCTCGGTCGCCCAGGTGCGTAACAGTTCTGACGAGTACTCGCTGACGTACCTCATCACGAGTCGTCGCGCCTTGTCACGCATTTGCTTGTGGCCGGCCTTATTTGCATAGGGAAGGAAGAATTCAGAGTTGAGCAGCTGGTCTACCTGCTGTCGTGTCGGCATGACGCCAGTCGCCTGGGTGCGCTCCGCCAGCACGCGCATCGTGTGGTGCACGGCGTTGCCGTAACCGAGTTCCTGCTGAATCGTCGGCATGAACCCGAGCTCGTTCTTGAGTAAGTAGCTGCGCGGGCACGTCTCGTACAGTGCGAGTTCGCTGTACGTGATCGCGAGGTCGGCCTCCGATGCAGTTCCCTTGCCTGTCGCCGACGTCGGAATTCCGGTCTTGGCGTAGGCGTTTGCAACCTCGTCGTAGTACGGAGAAGCGTTGCGATTCTTGCCGGCGCCTGTCAACGAAAAGCTGGACAGGAGTACCGCGTCGCGAGCGCGCGTAATCGCCACATAGAACAGTCGCCGCTCGTCGTCATCGGTGCCCTCGTACCGTTGCCGGTCGAAGCGACCGAGCAAATCGTGGGGGAAGTCTTGCGAGCGACCGTTACGGCTCGATGGAAATCGAGTCTTCACGAGTGACGGTAAGAACACGACCGGCCATTCGAGACCCTTCGACCCGTGCACAGTGCAGAGGGCGACACCGTCGTCCAGGTGCCCTTCCTCGCCGGCGAAGTCGTCATAGCTTCCCACCGCATAGTTGGTGAGCAGAATCGCGAGGTTCTTGTAGAACCACAGCCCGCCGCTTCGGCCACCGACCTGTTCCCCCGGGTTGTTCGGGTCTTTGCGAGCGCGCCAGCTGACGCCCTCGTAGTCCGCGAGTACTGTCGTGAAGCGTGCGATTGTCCCGAGTCGGTTGCGCGTCGTCTCGTCGGACAGATCCCACGCATTCACACCGAGCAACTCCATCAGGCCATAGAAGTCACGAACGAGGCTCTCGTTGAAGTCGCTGTCACAGGCTTTCTGCTTCCACACCTCGAGGTGGACAGACAGCGCTGACCGCTGACCTTTAGAGAGGCCAAACGTCGTGGTGTAGCTGTCGAGCAGTCGCTCCAGTGTGACGATCTCTGGCTTGGCGTACTGTGCCGGCCGCCAGCCGATGTCCCCGATCCAGGCGTACGTCTCGCCGAACACTCGAGGCTCCGGCTGCGCGAACAGCCCTGATCGTCCGCCTGCCTGTACAGGGATTCCGGCCTTCTCGAGGGCATCCATGATCGCCGGGTACGACGACCGACCCCGCACGAGAATCGCAATATCGCGATATGCGAGTCCGCCCGAATGAAAGTCGCGGATCTGCCGCGCGATCTCGCTCGCAGCGTCAGTCTCGTCTCCTGGGTCGCGAACGAGCGCGACGCTCGGGCCGTCGGCCGTTCGGTGCGGGAGCATTTGCTTGTCAATGCGACCAGAGATCGTCTGCGCGAAAAGGTTGGCGACTTCCACGATGCCTGGCCGCGAACGACGGTTGGTAAGTAGCTTGAACTGAGCCACGTCCGGATACCGGTCGGCGAAGGTGACGATGTTTTGCACAGCTGAACCGCGCCACTGGTAGATCGCTTGGTCATCGTCACCCACGACCACAACGTCGGCGTTGCCGTTTGGCTTCGCGAGCAGTTCGACGAGCCGTTCTTGAGCTGGGTTCACGTCCTGGTACTCGTCGACGATCAGGTGCCGCAGAGGTGCGCTAACGGCTGTATGCACCGAAGGGTCGGCGAGTGCCTCGACAGCCCGCACAATTTGAGTCCCGAACGACATGAACTGGTAGCGATCGAGAGCGGCGTAGTACGCCAGCACGGCTTCCTTGAAGCTGCCGGCCGGGAGTGTGCCGACGTCGATCAGTTCGTTCTCGATGACGTCAATGCCCCGCTGGAACGTGTCGATGTTCTTGAACGTGCCGTCGGTTGGCGCGAGGTCCTTGATACCGATCAGACGGTTCTGTTGATACAGGAAGTTGGTGAGCTGGTTCGCATCGAGCGGCGTGTAGGTCTCGTACCGCGGCACGTAAGTCTGCAGCATGCGGAAGCAATACGCGTGAATCGTGCCGACGAATAGACGTCCGAGTTGATCTGTGGCAGCAGCACCCATCCGCGCCGTCACGCGCTCGCGAATGCGCTCCTTAAGCTCAGCGGACGCCTTCTCCGTGAACGTGAACGCGACGATCGACTCCGGCGGCTCGCCGTCAACTAGGAGCGAAGCCACACGCTGCGACACGACCTCCGTCTTGCCTGAACCGGCCGCCGCGATGATTTGGATGTGGCTGCCACGGTGCGCAACGGCCTTGGCAGCGTCGCCCTCGAGTATCGGGATATCGGCCCTGCTTGCGGCTGGGCCGGTCGTCACTGGGCCGATCCGAGCTCCTGCTTTGACGGGTGCCGGGGGTGGCGTGACCACACGGGTCCGGCTCGGCGAGGACGGCGCGGCGACGAAGGGCCTAGGAACCGGACGCGGTGGCTGCGACGGCGATACCCATTTGAACTTCATGTGAGGTCGTCGCCCTCCTCTTCTCCGAACCCGCGTGTTCGACCAATCGCGTCACGGGACATCCCGCCGGATGGCGTTCGCTTTGAGTGCCCGGAAATCCTGATGTCCTCGTGGACCAGTCGGACACCGATTTGCCGTCCACACCCGGCATACCTACGACTCAGCTGGGCCCACTGAGCACTTTACGTCGTCGTGGCGCCTCGTTCGTCGACGGGATATGCGTCATAAGGGGTAACCCAGCTCCACTCCTTCGCGAATCGGAACAGTAGGATCAAACCAATGAGTGAGACGTCTGTGACGACAATCGTCCAGCTCGACCTCGGGTCGACCAGCCATATCGATGCCGCGTATACGAGAGCTAGCACTGTGCAGGCCCACGTCACATAATGGCGACGCGGCACGTCGTGACCCGGTGGGCTTCCGGGATAGAGGTCGGATGACCGAATTGCGCGACCAACCTTGTCCCAGAAGCAGTACAGGACGAAGCTGATTGCGACGAGCGTGGCCTCGGGCCGAGCAGAAACGTGCTTACCGAGATCCGTACCGATGCCCTCGGCCGATGTGGCGCAGAACCAATATGTGACCACGAGCATCACATCGATCACAAACTGCCAGAGCGGCAGGTTCGCGAAGCGTATGAAGTACCGGGGCCGATTCCAGCTGTTGTGGTAGCCAATCCAGCTCGTAACTGCAAGTACGAACGCAACAGCGAGGTGTGACCATCCCACCACCGGGATGGAGGAATAGTTGACCAGGGGATCTAAAGTACGCGCGACGACAAGAGCGAACAGAACCTCGATGAACGAAAGACCGACTCGCGTTGTGTCGACTGCCGTCCGTCGCTGGTGCTGCGTCACCGGACCAACACCGGCTGCTCCGCCAAGACTGTCGGGAGCTCCCGCAGTGAATCGCACACAACAACGCGGTCACCGATCGGCAGAACCTCGCGCCGCTCGTGTGCCCAAACGTGCGCGTCGATCCATATCGCACCCATCCCAGCACTCAATGCCGGGTTGATGTCTGAAGGCACGCTGTTGCCCACAGACCATGCGGTTGTCGACGCGACACCAGCTTCGTCGAGCATTGCGGAAAAGGACCGTTCATCTTTACGTGTGACAACATGGACTATCTCGAATCGGTCGGCAAGGCCACTATCAGCAATCCTTCTATGCTGCACAATGGGGTCACCTTGCGTCATCAGCGCTAAGCGATAGGACTTCGCTAGCTCGTCGAGAACTTCACACACACCCGACATCAACGGCGCAGTCGCTTCGAATACCGATGCCGACACCGCACGTATTCGATCTCCGACCACCTCGTCAACACGAATCCCGGCCTCCGCCGCGGCTTGTTCGTATGCCTGTACCGATGAGTGTGGAAATCGGAATCGCGACAAGCCGTACGTCGCAAAGTTTGAGATGTCGATCTCCTTCTGGATCTGACTCCAGTAGTCGGGTTCGATCCCCGTTTCAGCAACAATGGCGGCCGCTTCGTCGCGGGCTTGGTCGTAAAGATGCTCGACTCGCCACAACGTGTCGTCACCATCGAACGCAATCATCCGTCGCACATTGCGCACCGTACCGCGGGAGTACGACAGGAGCAGCCTCTTCGCGCGTCTCTACCAGACATACGTGCAATCGATTCACGGGACGGGCCGATACCTTCGTAAGGCAGCGATACAGTCGGAAGTACAGACCGGCAGTCGGACGAACCGCACGTTGTTTCCCTGCCTCGTCACCCAGGGTCCCTAGCACTCGATGTCTGCGGTACCGACGTAGAACTCGCTCCCGGCAGGGATTGGGTACGCCATCATACCCCGGGCTTGCAGGTGTCGGTCGTCGAACGATCACGTCGGGCAACAGTCGCCCGCGGCCGACTTCCTGGTCGGGGCCGGTCGCCAGCGGGTGGCTTCGACACGCTTTCTCGCTAGCGTTCGTCGACGGCTCAACGAGCAAAGGGTTCGCGATGGTGCACCTACACCACCAACTGACTCCCCGACCGCCGCAGCTCCGAGAACGCCTTGATCGTCGTCGAAGTCGCGTGGCAATCGGCCGTAGATCCGGCCCTGCCTCGACCTTCGACACCATCACCACGTTGTCCACGTACGGCTGGATCGTGCTGGTGTTCTGCACCGTGGCGACGATGATCAGCTGGAACCCGAACTTGCGGAACGCCGGCAGCGCCTGCTGGGCGAACTGCGGGTCGGACTTGGAGAACGCCTCGTCGAGCATCAGCTGGGCGAAGATCGGCCGGTTGTCGTTGCCGTGCGGGCTGGCCAGGTTGAAGCGCAGCGCACCGGCGAGACAGAACGCCATCAGCTTTTCCTGCTCGCCGCCGGAGTTGGCGCCGGCGTTGGAGTAGGTGCGGATGGTCTCGCCGCTCTTGGCGTCGTGCTCCTCGCAGTAGAAGTCGAAGCGGTTACGCACATCGAGGGCGTCGCGCGTCCACTGACGGTCCTCCGGGGTGTTACCGGCGAGGCGTTCGCGCAGCAGCAGGATCGATCCTCCTACGCCATTCTGCAGACATCGCCAATCCGTTATTTCGACGCTTGATTAAACCAGCCAGGTCCTTAGCGGAACTTGCACACTCGGTGCTCACATCATTCCTATCGTTGGCTTAGAAAGGGCACTTCTCCTTAATCGTTAACGGGGCCGGCGCCTGGTCGCAGATCGACCCGCCAGGCAGTTGCTTCATCTGCCGTCACTCCGGTAGCGGCGACTACGGAGATCAGGTCTTCCTGTCGTGCCTGACCAAACGCCAGCCGATAGTACGCAACCCGCTTCTTCACCCGTTCGATCCGTGCTTCATCAGTACTTAGCTGATACGGCAACACATCGCGAAAGACTCTGTGCGGTCCCGGATACACCCAGTCCGGTGCCAATCCCGGCACGTCGGGATGTGGCGCATCGGCGCTGGCTAACTCGTATGCTTCGCGCCACGGGTTCAACGACCGAAGCATCTCGGCCCCATGCTTCTGTGCGATATTCCGTCGCACCGCATGTCCACGGAAGCGGTTCACGCGCCCGTCACGCTGCTCGAAGTCGACCGGGTTGCCCGGCACGTTCCAGTGCACGAGGTTGTGGCACCACGGATGAAAATCAATGCCCTCCTGCCCAACGCTCGTCGACACCAGGACGAACGGCCAGAACGGCGAGTTGAAGGCTTCGCGAATGTCGGTCGAGCGCACCGACTGGTCGTCTTGTTTGGAGTCGCCGTAGCGCATGGCGAACCGGCAGCGAAAGTCGATGTCGGCCCCGCCCAGTGGGTCTTTGCCCTTGTAGATTGCGGTGCTGAGCTTGAGCGGCTGGGCGGCGTGGAACGCGAAGCGGGCCAGCTTCTCGTCGGTCATCGAACTGTCACCCTCGACAGCGGCGAGGTGATACAGGTACTCATCGAGCACGGCCTGCAGATTGCCATCTGCGCAGTAGCGCAACACTTTCTGCCAGTAGGGAGTGTCGTCGCGATACAGCTCGTCGAGGATGAGCGACGACTCCCAGCGGTTGAACAGCGTGCGCAGACCGGACGCGAGGACTGCGGCAGCGCACCATCTACCGGCGGCGGTCACTTGGCTTGTATTCACGGACAGCCGACCGAGCGCACGCCACGCGCAGTTTGCCGGTGAGTGCATCGCCAGCTGCGCGGTGCGAAGGGCGAGGTCGGGCGGGATCGTGGTCAAATCTCCGTGGCCTTCGCCGCGACGCACGGCGGCAGCCTGTTTCACATAGTCCTCCAGAGCCGACGTTTGCTCTTGGTGTTCGGGCGCCTCGGGATCGTCGGGGTCGTGGACACGACCTGCCATTGCCGCGGCGGGCATCAGCCCGTCCGCCGTGCCGGCCAGTGCCTCGTCGAGAACACCGTCGGCGATCATAAGAGGCCATCGCCACAGTGCCGAGGCGCTCTCGGTGGCGGTCGATTCACGGGCGCCCGTCGGTAGCCCTGACGCGAGCTGCTCGGCAAGTTGCGCCTCGGCTATTTCACGGTCAGCCGCGTCGCCGTTCTGGCCGGCACTCGCCAGCGGATCGGCCCGGTCGGCGGGGCCGGGTAGCGGGAAGAAGGCGATGAACGACGCCATCGCAGAGAGGTCTGACCCCCTCCGACTGAACTGGAGTCGTTGTGAGACATTCTCGTTGGTCGTGGTGATCTTCCTTGGCGCGGCCGTCTCGCTGCGTGCAATGCGCCGGCTTGCGTCATGGCTGAGAAGCGAAGCAACTGCGGTGGGCGTCGCCGACCATTGAGAGAAGACCAGCTTCTTCGTCATCGTTTGTGCTTGGAAGCTCGCGTAGGGTCCGCCCGGCCTGAGGTACGGCTGCGACGGCGGCATCCACAGCATCTGCTGCCAGTTCAGTCCGGTGGTCTGATCGATTAGAGTCTGCAGTCGTGGATTTTGTTGCGGTAGAGCCTCATACGATTCGATCGACCGAAGGTCGAGGCGCCGCACGCCGCGAAGCATCCGCTGCACTTCGGGATCGTCGGCATCTCGGGCAACGAATCGTCCGAGCTGGTACTCATCCATGAAATGCACCAGCGCCGGTACCGACTTCCACACGTCCATTGGAAGGTGCGTGCCCACGTGCTGAGCAAGTTCGGTCAGCTTGATGAACTGACTGACATCGTCGGCGGTGACCGCCGAGGCGGGCACTCGACGTTCCTTGACCATCGATGACTTCGCTGTCGACGGCCGCTCGGTTCTGCACATAACCGTCAGCAGCTCGGTGCGCAGCCGATCCCGAAGCTCTGACGGGTCCTGACCGCGTGTAACGGCATCACGAAACTCACTGAGTAACTTGATGATTCCGCGGGATCCTTCGTGAGGCGCGGCTTGCCCCTTGGTCAGGAAGTCGAGTGTGCCCAGGAATTGCTC
Organism: Gordonia sp. GONU; assembly: GCF_024733855.1. Taxonomy (NCBI): domain Bacteria; kingdom Bacillati; phylum Actinomycetota; class Actinomycetes; order Mycobacteriales; family Gordoniaceae; genus Gordonia; species Gordonia sp. GONU. The sequence continues at coordinate 140,096 of NZ_JANRHB010000007.1, read as the reverse complement.
GCGATGTGTACCGTCCGACAGTTTACTGGCTGAGTCTGTTCCGTCGGCGAGGTCGTCGATGTCGAAGGGCTTATACGGGGTCGCGGACAGCAGCAGCACTCGCGCGGACGAATAGTTGAACATCTCCTGTGCCAACTCGCTGACCGTAAGGTCGTCCTGGAGCAGGTCGGTAAATCGTTGGAACTCGTCAAGGATCACCAGATCGGGTTCGAGTGCCTCGACACCAGCACGCGCCAGCGTTCGTCGTAGCGCAATCACCACGTCGGCCGCAGCAGTGAAGCCGCCGGGGACGTCGGTATTCCCAACCGTGCCGTCGAGGAGTTCGGTGAATCGATCGAGGACCGAGGACCCGCTTCCGACGGGCATTCGGACGAGCTCGAGAAACTTGGAAACCACTGTTTGGTCCAGTGGCGGCGCACCAGCAGAGGCGTTGTCGTCCAGAGTTCGCTCAAACCATTGGGTGTGCTCTTTGAATCTCGTCCAATCCATGGTCCCGCGCAGGATGCGGTACGCGGCCGTGGCGCGGGCTCCTCGAAGGTCGAGTTCGTCTCGCAAGATCAGGAACAGCAGCGATCGTTCGTCGCGAGTGCCGGTGCGCCAGCCCCTATCCGGGAACGATGTTCGCGGTGTGAGGGAGACAAGGTTGACGGGCTTGCCGACCGAGGTCACCGGCGTGTTGAGCTGATGGGTTGCTGTGGCGAGCATGCTTAGTCGTGTCGACAAGTTGACCTTGGTGCCAAGGATGTCGAGGCGTTTGACGTTCTGTCGTGCCACGTCGGCGTTGGAGCAGATGTAGACGATGTCGATCCGGTCGACCTCGTCGTTGTCTTGCAGATCGTCGATGGCGGCAGCGATCACGCCGCGAGCAACCATACTCTTGCCGAGGCCGGTCTCATCGGCGACGAGGTATCGGGTGCCCGTCTTTCTGCGGTAAAGCACGTCGACCACCTGCTCGACGCTGGCCCGCTGAAATGGGCGCAGCTCAGCGAGATACGGTGCGGCCGAGAATCGGGATCTAGACACTGGCACCACTTTCCATTTCCGTCGCAGCGACGATTGCCGACCACAGATGCTCGAAGCCTTCGGGAAGTACTTGGTGTGGGTCGCCTTTGGCGATGATCGACGTGACGACTCCCGCGAGCTGGTCCAGAATCTCGCGGCGAGCAACCGATGCCTTCAGCATCTGCTCGAACAGCCCCTGTTCGAGTTGCGTCCACCGGCCGCCCTGCCGGGCTCCCGCGCCGTCGATGTCGGTGCCGTCCCCGGCCGGACTGCCGAAAGCGAGCAGTAAAGAGAGCAGGCGCCGAAATGCTTCGGGACTGCTGATTTCATGAGTGATGATCTCGTCGAGCCGGCGGCCGACGTCTCCGACCAGGTCGGCTTTGACAACCGTGGCGCTACGTCGACCCTGAGCATCCTCTACAGCGAGGACGACGAACGCGGTGACGTCCTTCAGGTGCAGGTCTGAGTACGCAACGCTTACCTGGTCCCCCGTAGACACCGTCGTCTCGGTGGATGGGTCGGTAAGGAGCGCAATCGACGACTTTGCGACGTCCGGGTTGTGGGGCCACGGATCGGTGCTGCTGATGTCGAGACGAGCGTGATCGTCATCGTCGAGTGACAGGTGCGCGGTTAGAGGCACAGCGGCCACCGAGCGAAGGTATGACTCAAGCGCCAGTTGTGGGTCGTCCTCGCGCTCGGCGCCGGGGCTGATCTTCGCGGCTTCCAGAATCGAGCCGAATCCGTCGGTGCCCAAGAGTGCGTCGACACCATAGGTCTTGGTGCGGCCGGTGAGTTCAACCAGGATCTCGACGTTGTCTTCAAAGGCGGCGCGTGTGGCGTTGGCGGAGCCGATGAACACGTGTGCGAGTCTCGCTCGTTCGATGGCGTAAAGCTTGGCGTGCAAGCCGGTGAAGAGCGTTGCGCCGGCGACTGGTTCTTCGTCGTCTGCCGGAATGCCTGCCGTGGGACTCAAGACGTAGGGATGATCGATCCAGTCGCCCCATTCTGCGGTGAGGCCGTCGAGCGATTCTTGCCTCGACACGACCGACAGGGAGTTCTTCGAGGTGGCAGCGAGGCGTTCGATTCCATTGTCTTGCAGGAATGGCGAGACGAGCAGGTGCTTATAGCCGCTGAAGTCAGGTTTCGGTTGCGGGCGGTTCGGGAGTCCGAAGACGTGGAAGGCGAGGTCGGTCACGTCAGGTGGGAAGTCCCACTCGGCATATCGGATGGTCTCGGAGAGTTCCGTCAGTCGGTTCCGGCGTGCTGCCTTCAAGCTGATGGGGGCTGCGGACGCCAAGTAGCGCAATAAATCTGCGAGGGGTCTGTTGGTCGCGTACGGACGGGTGGTGATCCAGCCGTCGAGATTGAGGGCGACATCCCAGGATCGATCTCTGGTGAGGTTACGGCTGAGCACGAGGAGTCGGACGAGTCGTTCGCCGTCGTGGTTGGTATAGACACCGAGCCAGGTCTTGGGGTGGAACAGGCCACGGGTGCGGGTTATGCCATGGATCGAGTTTTCGAGGAGCGAGAACAGACGCGCCCGGTCTCTGGGTACGACGACCTGTCCGGTTTGGTGGAAGATGTCGATGCTAGCGATGCTCGCTCGGATCGCCGCAATGGTTTCGACGCTGTCTGCGGATTCGACCTTGGCGCTGCCGGCGAGCGCCAGGCACGGGAGCAGCGCGCTCTCGAGGTCCAGGGTGAAGGTGGTGGCGACGAGGTGGTCGAACGCGAATCCCGGCGGCGGCACGAGTTGTTTGAGCAGCGTGGTACGGCTGTCAGGCGGGAGCATCGGCAAGTCCGTCCTTGATGTCGGCCAGGAGAGTCTGGACGATCTGCCAACGGAAGTTGAGACGCGCTGATCCCGACGAGCCGCCCCAGTTCTTGATCTGGCGATCGTTGGTCAGGCGTGACAGCTCGCCCTTGTTCTTGCGTTCGCGCTCGGCAATCGTCCGACGGATGTCTGGATCGGTCGACATGGAGTGCGGGTCGCGGTGACGCACCTCACTGATCCACTCGTTGATGAAGATCATCGTGCCGGGTGCGACTGGGTTGCCGTTCCTGCCGAGGAGGACGGTCGTCCAGAAGTCGTCCAGATCCCAGCTAGTCAGTTCGGTTCGGTTACGCTCGATCTCGTCGGCCCAGTCGGTCAGGCGTTCGGTGTAGTGGTCGGCCCAATTCCCGTCGTCTACTCGGCCGGGGTCGAAGCGTTCGGCGATCAGCAGGTTGTAGATGAGTGTTGCGCCGTTGATGGTGAGAGAAAACAGGCGCGCGTGTTCCACGGCGTCTTTCAGCTCGGTTGGCGCTGTGAGTAGAGCGGGGTGCTGCCAGGATTGGTTGGCCTCGTCGGGGTCGGTCTCGAGTCCGTTGGCCAGGAGGTACGCGAGGTATGTGCCGGGCGCGGCGACCATGATGCGTTCACGGAGCCACTCGGCTTCGTCGTGGGTGAGGTCGAGTCCACCGGCGAGTGACTTGGGGAAGTCGGCTGGTGGGCGGACGCCGATATCCCAGCGCAGGGCCTTAGCATCGGTGAGGATCTGATAGCGCTGCAGGGCGGACCAGTAGATGCTCGACGGGAGGTTCTGGACGGCCTTGCCTGCGCGGGAGCCGATCATGCCGCGAACAGGTGACGGCGAGCGCAGAACCTCGATGAGTTTGCGTTCCTCGTCGTTAGCTTTCGAGACGACCATTGTTCCTGTGTTCTTGGCCGCTGCTCGTTCGAAGATCCACGGGATGATCAGGAAGTAGCGCGGCCGAGTGTGGACCGTCGAAGTCCCGGGAAACAGAAGGTCGGCGAGCCCGTCGCGGACCTGGCCGATGCCCAGGTCGTCGAGGGTGCTGGTGTCGCTGAACATCTTGACGATCTCACGCATGCGTCGTTCGTCGTCAGGTGAGGTGTCCAGCCAGGCGAGACTCGACATTGATATACCCCTTCCGTGGGCCTACCCGGTTAGCCGAGTCGGGCCGCTCGACATCGCACCTGCTCGATTCACAGACGCTCATCGTGTCGCCCGCCACTCCGTCGGCGTTACGGAGTCGCGCGCAGCCGAATTGGGTCTGCGTGTCGAACACTAGTTGCTCCCGCCGACGGTCCGGACGGATTCGCGTGGTAACGACCCGAGGGAACTCACCGATACGGGCGTCGACAGCACACTGAGTGTCTACGAGGGGTTATCCATTGTCAGCGCAAGCTCATTCAACCGATCGGCTGATCGACGCGATCGTCGCACTCGATCCCTCGCCCCGAACTCACCGTTGGAGCAGTATCTCGCTCTGCGTGCTTGATGCCGTTTGGAGCATAGGAGCAAACTACGACAGGGTCGTCACTCCTTTGGTGCACCGATTCGCAACGGCATACGCGATACCGCAGGCGCTTGTCCCCATCGAAGCTCCCCTGCCTGCCGATTACTTTCCACTAACGCGTTTGGCCTCGCTGGAGGTCGAAGAACTGCTCGGAGTAACGAACCGTCAGCGGACCTCAACCCGCGGCGGCATCGTGAAAGCCGAAGCCGCCCTACGCTACGCACAGATCCTCGCTTCCCACCAGGTCGCGACTCTCGACGACGGGATAGCCCTGCTTAGCCGTTCGAAAGAGGTCCAGGTCGTCGACGACGCGCTGGCCACCGTGCCAGGTGACGGCCAGTTCGGGATCCGGCGAAGCTACCTCTGGATGCTCATCGGAGACGACGAGAAGATCAAGCCGGACCGGATGGTCCTTCGTTGGTTGTCGCGGAACGGCTTCGACGGCGACCCTTTGCAAGCCGAGAGGCTCATCCTTGGCACGGTAGCTCGCGTTTCAGCCAAGCTTGGTCGGAACGTCACGGCATGGGAGATCGACCATGCGATTTGGTTGGCTGCTCGGGGGTCTCGACGGTAGTCACCCTCCGCATCCTATTCGAAACGTTCACGTACAACCATCTGACTTGTCCGACTTCTGTGTAACACTCATGGCCACATCGAGAAAGGTGTCCTATGGTCCTGCCATTGATCCCCCTCGTCGCTATCGCTGTCGGCGCCGCAGCCGGCAGTGGCGGCGTCGCGCTTGGCGGTAAGGGCGCCTACGACATCAAGAAGGCTAAGAGCGAGCTCGACGCCGCTCGAAGCCTCTACGAATCGCGTCGTGCCGAGAGCGAAGCGTTCGTGAGTGCCGTCAACGACCGAATTGTCAGCTACGGGGCCGAGCAAGAGACAGCACTCCGAGATGTCGTTCTACGCATGCACGACTTCCTCATTCGGAATGAGAAGAAAGTGCGCGACAACGAGAAGTTGCTCGCAGACGGACTCGAGGCCAGCGTGAACTTGGTGGCCGGCAAGAGCTCGCTCGATCTTTCGGCTGCCGAATGGGTGCGTGGGGTGATCAGCTCGGTCGCGACCGGGCTCGGCACCAGCGCGGCTACTACCACCGCGATTTCGTCGTTCGGTGTTGCCAGTACAGGCGCCGCAATCTCCGGCCTTTCGGGGGTGGCAGCCGAGAGCGCTACGTTGGCGTGGCTGGGTGGCGGTGCGCTCGCCGCTGGGGGTGGCGGTGTCGCGCTGGGTGCCCTCGCCCTTAACTTTGTGACATTCGGTCCTGGGCTACTCGCCGCAGGATTCGTCATCAACGGCAAGGGGAAGAAGGCTGGCACTCAGGCTCGCGAGTATCACGCGAAGATAGCAGTCGAAATCGAGAAGCTCGGCGTGGCAGACGCCGCACTTGAAGCAGTCGAGGCACGCGTGAACGAACTGAGCGAGCTACTCGCAGACATGTCGCAGAAGGCGACTGCTGCGCTTGACGAACTCGAGGCCGAGACGTTCGATCCAGAACTCCACGCCCCCGTGTTTCAACAATCTATGATTCTGGTCAAGGCCGTCATGGACATCGCGACAACGCCGGTACTCGACGAAGGTGGCGAACTAACAGACGCTGGCCACGCGCTGACCGTGAAGTACCGGCCTGCGCATCCACGAAAAGCAGAGTCCTCTGCTCCTGCGTCAACCGGTGATACCGCATCGGCGAGCGCTACCGCGATCGAGAGAACCGAGTTGACACATGACTGATAACAAGAAACCGCTCAGCGGAGAAGTCCTACGGCCAAAGAACACTGGGTTACGAGTGCCGGCTGGAATCGACGGTCTGGCCGCACTCAATCAGCTCGTTGACGCTGCTCGTGAGTGCATCACCGTTCACGCGACCGAGAACACGAAGCAGGCTCGCATCGCTGCCTACGAGAGCACCGAGGTTGCTCGGATCAAAGCGGCCGAAGGCGTCCTTCGACAGTACTTCGATGCGACGTTCGCAGAGCGTCGCGCCACTTTCGCCGCGCTCTTCGAGCGTCTCGACAACGCACTCGATTCAGGCGATTCGCAGGTCATCCGCGATGTCGTGAACGGAGTCGTCGACATCGCAAAAAGCTCGCCGCTCGCCGACCTGGCCGACCTCGGACAGATTCGAGCAGCGCTCGATGACCCGGACCAAGTCTGGGATCTGTGATTTAGCGGGATCGTCGACCTATACCGACAACTGACTCCCCGACCGCCGCAACTCCGAGAACGCCTTGATCGTCGTCGACGTAGCCGTGGCAACTGGCCGCAACTCCGGCCCGACCTCGGTCTTCGACACCATCACCACGTTGTCCACGTACGGCTGGATCGTGCTGGTGTTCTGCACGGTCGCAACGATGATCAGCTGGAACCCGAACTTGCGGAACGCCGACAGCGCCTGCTGAGCGAACTGCGGGTCGGACTTCGAGAACGCCTCGTCGAGCATCAGTTGCGCGAAGATCGGCCGGTTGTCGTTGCCGTGCGGGCTGGCCAGGTTGAAGCTCAGTGCACCCGCGAGACAGAACGCCATCAACTTCTCCTGCTCGCCACCGGAGTTGTCGCCGGCGTTGGAGTAGGTGCGGATGGTCTCTCCGCTCTCGGCGTCGTGCTCCTCGCAGTAGAAGTCGAAGCGGTTACGTACATCGAGGGCGTCGCGCGTCCACTGGCGGTCCTCAGGGGTGTTGCCGGCGAGGCGTTCGCGCAGGAGCAGGATGTCGGAGTACTGCTCGAGGATGGCCTGCTCGTCGCCGAAGCTCACCGCCGTTGCGCGGTTGGAGATCTGGCGGGCCTTCTCGGTCAGTTCCTCTACAGCGGCGAGCTTCTTGCGGCCAGGGACCAGCCGCAGGCGCGTGCCGCGGTTGAACGCCACCGCACCCAGGCCGGTATTGACGCGCTCGATCTGTTCGACGATGCGTCGTTCCTCGGCGTCGGCGGCCATGTGAAGGCCCAGGATCGCGCCGGGGGCCTGCTCGGTGATCAGGCGGCGCATCCGTTCGTAGGCGGACGGCAGTTCGCGTTCGTCGATGCGGCGGCAGACGGCGACGTAGTCGTGGATGCGCTCGTCGAAGTCGTCGCTGTCGTTGGGGATGGCGTCCGGGAATTCCTCGTCATAGGTGTCGAGGATCCGGGCCAGCTCATCGCGGGAGCGTCGGGCGTCGGACCGCATGCGGTCGCGCTCGCGGCCGGCAGCCTTGACGATCTCCTGGCGGTACGGCTCGGGGTTGAGCACGTCGAGGGTCGCCGAGAGGTCCTCGCGGAAACCGTCGAGGGTCTTCTCCGCCTGCGCGGGAACGTCTTCGGGCTTGAGCCGGTCGATGAGGTCGAGGAGTTGGGTGCGGCGCTCGTCCTGGCGGGCGATCTTGTCCTTGACCAGCGCGGCCTGCGAGATCGCGTTGCGGACCTGCTCCCAGAGGTCTTCGGCCTTGCGCTGCAGGGCCTCGACGTCGGGGTGCTCCTCCATGAGGAGGTCGTACTGGTCGGTGAGCTGGTCGACGCGATCATCGACGGAGTCGACGTCGATCTCGTTCCACTGCGTGAACTGCTCGCACACACGGCGGTAGGCGTCGCGGCGTCGTTCCTTGGCGGAACGTTCGCGGTCGAGTTCGGCGCAGTCCTCGCGGGCGTCCTCGAAAGCGCGCTCCTCGTAGGCGAGTTCGTCACGCAGCGCGGAGATCTTGGATTCGACGTCGCCGACGAAGATGTACTGCGACCGGCGCAGCTGCTGGCGGTCGTCCTTGACGGCCAGCTTCGCCGAATCCTTGCGCAGACCCTGGTCGGTGACGGCCTTGGCATACTGGGAGAACTCCCCCGGGTTGTCGACGCACATGTGGTTGCCGAGCTTCGCGAGCACGGTCATCGCCTCGGCCGCACAGGGATGGCCGGGGTCGACGGAACGCAGCTTGGACGCCAGGGTGCCCGGCTCGACGTCGGGCATCGGGCGGGTCTCGGCCTGGTGCAGCTGAATCCGGCCACGCATGTCGTGCGAGTTGACGAACCGAAGCGCGGAGCGGAAGTGCTTGTCCGGCACCAGCAGCCGCAGGCCAGCGTTGCGCAGGACCTTCTCGACGGCGAGCCGCCAACGTTCCTCGTCGGGGTCGAGTTCGACGAGTTCGGCGACGTACTTGAGCTCGGACTCGTCGATCTGCAGCGCGTGCGCGATCACGCGGCGCATCTCGTGTTCGGTACGCGGCAGCGCGGATCCGGCCTGTTCGACGCGGCCGAGTTCTTCCTGTGCGGTGTCGCGGCGGCTGCGGGCGGCGACCTCACGGGCGAGCGCCTCGGCGTAGTGGGCGCGACCGGCGTCGAGCTGGCCGTCGATCTTGGTGGCCTCTTCGATGAGCTCCTCGCGCAGCGACCAGAAGCCCTCGGCGTTGGTCGGCGGGCTGAATCCGAGGGCGGAGACCTTGTCCTCGTACGAGTTTCGTCGTGCGGTGACTTCGGTGCTGAGTTTCTGTGCGCCGCCGAGCTGTTCGCGCAGCGGGGCGAGATCGCCGGTGGAGGTGGCGATGCGGGCCAGCAGCAGGCTGTGGTCCTGGCGTAGCTGGTCGTGCTGGGTGGTCAGCGCGGCGAGATCACCGTCGAGGCGGGTGATCTGGTCGTCGAGGTCGGCGACCTCGGGCTGTGCGTTGCGGATCCGCAGATTGTTGACGTAGCTGCGGATGGTGGTGCTGTCGATGGTGTCGAGGACGGAGAAGGTGGCCGACTCGGTCGCGTACCGCTCGTGCACTTCCTCGATGTTGCCGAGGATGGTGCGCTTGCGGCGCGCGACGTCGAGCAGCTCTCGGGCCTCGACGAGCGGGTCGATCTGCTCGAGGGCGTCGGCGATGCCGACGATGGACGTCGGGGCGTCGAGCATGAACTCGCGCACGAACTGTGCGAGACCGCCGACGCTCTTGAGCGACTTGGCCTTTCCGAGGAGCTGCTGCGCGGCGTCGGAGCCGCGGATCCCGATGAGCGAGTACAGCGTCGAGAGGTACTTGCCCTCGCCGGGTCCGCCGCGCCAACCGCGGTCGCGGAACTTGGCCGAGTTGTAGTTGGCCGCGGCCCACTCGTTGCAGGCCTCGACGATGTCGGCGTCGCCGTCGTAGATGAAGTACGAGCTGTGTGCGTCGGTCATCTTGCCGGCGGCCAGCCACTTGAGGACCAGGCCGGTGATGGCGGTGCCCGAGGTGGAGGTGTAGGTGACCGCGATGGCCGCCCACGCCGGGCCGGTGCCGCGGAGGTACATGATCTCGCGGTGCGCGTTGGTGCCGTCGCGTCGCTCGCCCCACGCGCCGCGCACGTACTTGCCGACGGTGCGCTTACCGCTCGACGACCCGGCGGCGGTGGCGTCGCCCGAGGCGTTGAAGTTGCGGCGGTGGTCGGGCAGGAACGCCAGCGAGATGGCATCGAGCAACGACGACTTGCCAGAACCCGACGACCCGGTGATCAGAGAACCGTTGGAGCTGAACGGGATCGAGTGATACCCGTCGAACACGCCCCAGTTGATCAGCTGCAACCGGGACAGGTGGTACTGGTCGACGCTCACCAGTCGTCTCCTTCGTCGTCGCCGTACGCATTCTCGGCGTCGTCGGGCCGGGTGGATTCGTCGGCCGCGATCTCCGGTGGCTCCTCCCCCGTGTCCCCGGCGCCGATGAACTGCTCGAATTGTCGCTGCAGGTCGGTGATCACCGACGCCGTCATCACCGCGGAGATCACCGGGCTGACGGTGAACGTGTCGGCGTCGTCGCGCTGCTTGCGCAGGAACTCGAGTTCTTCCATCTTGTCGATGGCCCGCTCGATGCGTTTGTCGAAGAGTGCGAGGTCGCGGTCGATGGTGTTGGTGACGCCGGCGAAGAGTTCGTGGATCTCCTCGCGGGTGATCAGCGCGTCCTCGTCGCGGGCGGCGCGGATGTACTTGGCGAGGTGCAGCGCCAGGATCGCGTCGTAGGTGTGGACGGTCTCGCGCTTGAGAATGCGTCGGCCCCAACGGGAGTCGTAGCCGGCCTGCTCGACGAAGGCGACCTGCAGTTCGTCGACGAGGCGCAGCCGGAGGTCGAGTTCGGACAGCCGGACCCGCAGGACATCCTGGTACTCCGACACCCACGACCACAGCTGCGGCTGCCGGTCGCCGCTGACGTAGCGGCGGGCCAGCAGGTTCTGCAGGGCCCAGCACGCGCGGTCGGGCAGCTCGCTGACGTCGCCGTCGAAGCGGGGTGCGCTCGGCGCGTGCGAGGTTCCGCGGTTGGCGACGGTGGGGAGATCGTCGAAGCCGGCGAATTCGTCGGGGAGATCGGGGCCCTTCGTGGCTCGCTGCGCTCGCACCTCAGGGAGCGAGGGGTTGGCGTTGGCTTGCACCTCAGGGTCGCCCTTCGTGGCTCGCTGCGCTCGCACCTCAGGGAGCGAAGAATTGGTCATTCGGCGTCGACCTCCGCAGTCGGAATCGGTTCGGTGAAGGTCAGGTCGGGGACTTCGATGGCGTGGTCCTCCCCGAGGAGGGACCGGAAGCGCACGGTGGTCATCGGCACCTTCTCCCCTGCTGCCATCTGCTTTTGGGCCCAGGACCAGAGCACGATGACGTGCGCGAGGTACGCCTCGTCGAGACTTTCGATGACGTCGGTGAGGGCGACCGGCCCGGCGGCGACGGCGTTGTTCACGGTTTCGGTCAGTTCGACGGTGTCGACCTGACCGGTCATCGACGCGAAGGCCGAGAGGTCGGTGTCGGCGCCGCCGGCAGGCAAGGCTGGGGCGGGCGGGACGTGTTCGCGGATCTCGAAGGCGAGGCGGCCGATCGAGTTGAGGGTCGGGGCGGCCAGCGGCAGCTCGTAGCCGAGGCGACGGTCGGCTAGGGAGGACTTGAGTAGGTCGTTGGCGGTGGCGAGGGCGTCGTTGAGCTGTCGCGCCAGACCGCGGCTCTGCTCGAGGGTGCCCGACGCGACGAAGCGTCGGATACGACGAGCACAGCGCTGGCGGGTGCGGCCGACCTCGGCCATCTGCTGGGTGACCAGACCGAAGAAGTTGTCCATCACCGACCGCAGCCCGGCGTCCATGCCGGGGAAGTTCTCGATGATGGTGTCGATGTCGGCCTTGAGGCGGGCGCGACGTTCCGGGTCCTGGATCATCTGGGAAAACGCCTGGTACGACGCCGACTGCGACGACTGCAGCAGGGCCTCGTAGTCGTCGAAGAGCTGGCGCTGACGGTCGCGGTAGGCGAGGTCGGAGTCGCCCGGGTCGTCGAGCAGCGCGGTGGTGATGCGGTCGAGCATCGTGCCGTATTGGCCGATGTCGGAGATGATCTGTTCCATCTGGTAGCCGATCGCGCGGGCGGAGTCCTCGGCGACGCGCAGGTCGACCGGTGGTCGGCGGCCGGCTTCGAGGTCGGCGAGCTCGGCGTCGAGGTCGGACATCTGCGCCTCGAGCTCGAGGCGGATGGTCTCGGGGTCGTTGCTGACCTGCCCGGCGACGCGGCGGAGTTCGGCGGCGATGCCGGTGATCGAGCCGCCGGTGGCGATGGAGTCCTCGCGGCGCTGGCGGCGCATGAAGTCCAGGACCGTGCGGGCCTCGCTGGTCAGGTGGCAGAGGTTGGGGGCGTCGGGGTCGGTGGTGTCGGTGACGCGGTGCAGCCAGCCCTGACGGGCCCACAGCTTGACCAGTTCCAGGCCGGTGGGCTGGTCGTCGGTGAGGTCGAGTTCGGCGAGGTCGCGTTCGAGCCGCATCGTCAGCTCGACCTCCGACATCTTGGTGCCGTAGTCGAGGTGACGCTCCATCAAGGTGACGTAGAGAGCCGAGTTGTTCGCGGCGAACAACTTGACCGCCGCCGACTTCTGCAGCGCACGGTTCGCTTCGAGGGCGTCACCCAGCGTGACCTGCGCCGATTCCGACGGCACGGCAGGTCGCCCGGCCTCGCGCTGAGCCGGGAAGGCAGAAATCTCCATCGCCGCCTCACGGGGTTCTCGGGGACTACGGGACCCGCGACAGTCTGCCACGTCCCCGCGACGGCACCCCAGTCCGGTGGTCGTGTGTTCAGCCGCAGGTGACCCACCTCGCTACCCTGAGCATCATGGTGATGGCTGATCGTCCCGAGGTCGAGACCGCGTCCGGACCGCTGACGGCGCTGGCCGTCGCCGGACTGGCGTCGAGCATGCTCGGCGGGCTCGCGCGCGTGCCCTTCAAGAGGCCGTGGTCGGGGCCGTCGGGGCTGTTGGACAACATCGGCCAGTCTGTCACCCGCCAGTCCATCCGTACGTTCATGGGTTACTCGATGGGTCTGCCGATCGAGGAATTCCGGTCGATGGAGAAGATCCTCGACGAGATCTGCCGCGTGGTGATGCCGCCGTTCGTCGAATTGACCGACGGGGTGGAACTCACCGACGACACCATCGGCGGCGTCCCCGGCCTGTGGTGTCGCGCGAAGGCGAGTACCGACGCCTACGTCGACGAGGACGAGGAGAAGCAGGAGATCGGCGCGACCATCCTGTACCTGCACGGCGGCGGGTACATCGGGACGTCGCCGATCATGTATTCGGCGTTCGCGTCGTCGCTGGTGCGGATCACCGGGTTCGAGGTCTTCATCGCCGACTATCGGATGGCACCCGAATTCCCCTTTCCCGCCGGGGTTCTCGACGCCGCGGATGTCTACCAGGCACTCCTGGGCCGTGGGGTGAGCCCGGAACACATCATCGTCGCGGGCGACTCCGGCGGTGGTGGGCTCGCCGCGTCGCTCGTGGCGCACCTGCACGAGCAGGGTCTACCCAAGCCCGGTGCGATGGCGTTGTTCTCCCCCGAGATCGATCTCGACCTCGACCACCCGTCGATCACCGAGAACGCCCAGTACGACGTGCTGCCGTGGAACATCCCGGTGACGCCGTACCTACATGGTGTGCAGCCGAACGATGCTCGCGTCTCGATCATCCACGCCGACCCGGAGCCGGACTGGTTCCCGCCGACATTCGTGTGCTGGGGCAAGGACGAGATGTTCCGCGACGGCATCAGGGAATTCGCAGCGCGACTGGAGGACTTCGAGGTGCCCACGCGCGCGCTCGAGGAACCGGGGATGTTCCATGTGTTCCCGATCCTGATGCCCTGGGCCGAGGCGTCGAAGCGGGTGTTCCGGTCGCTCCATGACCTTGCTCAAGGCCACGTCGCCAGCGACCCGGACGCGACGCAGACGCACTGAGGTCGTCGGCTCACCCCAGGACGAACGCGAGTAGGAAGCCGCCCGCGGTGGCCAGGCCGACCCACCAGCCGCCTTCTCTATAGGCCTCGGGCATCAGGCCGTTGGCGAGGACGCCGAGGGTTGCGCCGCCGGCGAAGGCCTGGACGATGCTGATCGCGGTAGGCGAGATGGCGTCTGCCACCGCGTAACCGCCGACGGTCACCGCAATGAGGACCGCGGCGGTGGCCACCCACATCACCAGCGCGTAGCGCAGCGACATGTCGTGTTCGCGTCTCATCAACGACGCACCGCTGACCGCCTCGGGGACGTTACCGACGGCGATCGCCACCACCAGCACCAGCGAGCCGCCCGCGGTGAGCGAGACGCCCAGCGCGCTGTTCTCGGGCACGCCGTCGAGAAAGACACCGAGCATGAGGGCCGGGCCGATGGCTCGTGAACCGAGCTTCGTCTCGACGACATGGTCGGCGACCACGTACACCGCGGTGCCGAGGAACAGCGCAGCCCCGGCGAGGCCGATCCCGGCCTGTTTGAACGCCGGCTGGAACAGTTCGGTGGACACCGCGGCGATCATCGTGCCCGCACCGAACGCCATCAGCGTTGCCAGGACGCGCGCCGGGAGATCCCACCGGAGACCGATCGCGGCTCCGATCGCGATGGGTACCGCAGTCACGAGTCCGTAGAGGATCGCAGTGAGCATGGGTCCAGCTTGCGCCTCGTCGTCCGGCGGAAGCGTGCGACACGGCGGACGGGATCGGTGTCGTCCAGGTGGACGACGGCGAACGACGGTTACGGAGCCGTAGAGGTCGGGTTCGTCCGGAATCCGTGAGAAACAGGTCACAGAATTGCGGATCCCGCGCTCGACCTGCGGCGACGCAGAGGATATGCTGACTTACGTCCGATGAACCGGTCAGACCCCCGACCCGACCGGTTCGTCGGACATTTTTGTTGCCGGACCATCCTGCTGTCCTGACGAGCGGTTGAGGGACGGGCGCGCGTCGAGCGACGTGTTACGCAGACCGGCCATCCATTTATTCCAGCGGTAACCACCCGGTAATCGTCGAGGGGTGAACTGGTTCTCGTAGCGATCAGCTACTCGATGAGATCGAAATCTTCCGATCCACCGCTCTTGGGCAATGATGCCCGATCCGCATTCGTCTCACACGCCGAGCCGCCAGGCGCCGTCGTCTCGCCATCCAGGAGTCCTTGTGCCCTCTTTCGCTCAAACCATCTCCGAGAACATCGCCGCGTCGCTGGCGGAGATCCCGCATCCCTCACTTCCCAAGGGGTCCAACATCTACGGCGGCACCAAGATCTTCCCGGACTACCAGGCCGAGGACGGCGAAACGTACTTCACGCTGGTGCACGGCATCGCGCACGAGTCGTCGGTGTCCTTCGTCGCGGTCCTGCAGGCGACCCGCGCCCTGCGCAAAGGCTTCGAATCGGCGATGTACTTCTACGGCCCCGGTGCCATCAATTGCCTTGCCACGCGGGGTTTCCCGACGACCGGCGACTCCGGTTTCCCCGGTGAGCAGAACATCAACAACGCGCTCGAGACCTTCATCTCCGAGGGTGGCACCGTGTTCTGCTGCCGCTTCGGCCTCGCGCTGCACGGCGGCCGCGAGGAAGACCTGATCGAGGGCGTCATCCCGGCGCACCCGCTCGACGTCCAGGACGCCATCATCCACTACGCCCGCAAGGGCGCGATCATCAACTCGACGTACATGGTCTAGGCCACAACACTTTCCGCATCACCGAACCTGGGACATCCTATGACCATCATCGGAACCGTCGCGGCGAACTTCACCCGCGATCTCGAACAGAACTACGCGACAATCGAACACTATGTCGCCGAGGCGCGGGCCCACGGCGTCGACTTCCTGGTCTTCCCGGAGGCGGCGATCGGCGGATACCTGTCGTCACTGGGCAATCACGGCGACACCCGGAAGAACAGTGCACGGTCGCTGCCACCGGCGATCTCCCTCGACGGACCCGAGATCGCGCGGGTGCAGTCCATCGTCGGAGATCTGGTGGTGGCGATCGGGTTCTGCGAACTCGGCGAGGACGGCGAGACCCGCTACAACGCGGCCGCCGTTCTCGACGGCCACCGGATCTACGGCAGTTACCGGAAAGTCCACCAGCCACTCGGCGAGAACATGTCGTACTCGTCGGGCGAGGGATACGGCGTCTTCGACACCCCGATCGGGCGTGTCGGACTCCAAATCTGTTACGACAAGGCATTTCCCGAGGCCGCGCGCATCATGGCGCTCAAGGGTGCCGAAATCATCGCCAGCCTGTCGGCCTGGCCGGCCGCACGCACCGCCACCGCCGAGAACCTCCAGGAGGACCGGTGGACCTACCGGTTCAACCTCTTCGACGCCGCGCGCGCCCTGGAGAACCAGGTGTTCTGGGTGGCGTCGAACCAGAGCGGGACGTTCGGATCGTTGCGTTACGTAGGCAACGCCAAGATCGTCGATCCGGGCGGCAACATCCTCGACACCACGCTGCTCGGCAGCGGACTCGCGGTGGCCGAGGTGGACATCTGCGAGAGCTTCACCGCGATGCGTGCCGGCATGTTCCACCTACGGGACCGCCGCCCGGAGAAGTACGGCCTGCTCACCGAACCGGAGACGGCCGACGACCTCGCCTGGCGGGACCTCGCTCATGCCTGAGATGACCGTCCAGGTGCGCTGGCCCGACGGGCAGTTCCGCCAGTACTACTCCCCCAGCCTCGTGCTGCACGACCACCTTGCACCAGGGTCGTACCGCGTCGACGACTTCCGGGCGCGGGCCACCACCGCGCTCGAGGAGGCGAGCGCACGCGTGCGGGCGAAGTTCGGTTTCGCGTGCACCTCGGCTGCCGCATCCGCCGAAGAGATCGCCGACGATGCTGCGCGGCATCCGGATTCGGCGGAGGTCGAGGTGGTCTCGATGTACCCGCCGCTACCCGCCCACACCACCGACCTTCGGGAGCGCTCATGAACACACATGTTCCGGTCGTCGTCATCGGCGGCGGCCAGGCCGGCCTCTCGGTCAGCTGGTACCTCGGTCAGGCCGGGGTCGAGCACGTCGTCGTCGAAGCGGAGACCGCGGTCCATGCCTGGGCCGACAAGCGTTGGGACAACTTCACTCTGGTGACACCCAACTGGCATTGTCGATTGCCCGGGTACGCCTACGACGGTCCCGATCCGGACGGGTTCATGACCCGCGACGAGGTTGTGGAATGGCTGACCGGATGGTTGCAGACCTTCGACCCGCCACTCATCGAACGCACTCGAGTGACCCGACTGCAGCGTCTGGGCGCTGACCGGTTCGAGGTGACCCTCGACGGGCCGGACGGCATCCGCGCAATGACGTGTGATCAGGCGGTGATCGCGACCGGCGGGTATCCGCTGCCGGTCATCCCTCCGTTCGCGTCGGCGCTCGATCCGGCGATGCATCAGCTGCATTCGGAGCAGTACTTCAATCCTGAGCAGCTGCCCGAGGGCGCGGTGCTCGTCGTCGGGTCGGGGCAGTCGGGCACGCAGATCGCCGAAGATCTGCACCTGGCCGGCCGGCAGGTTCACCTCGCGATCGGCAACGCGCCGAGGGTCGCGCGGTTCTACCGGGGACGCGACTGCATGACGTGGCTCTCGGACATGGGGCTCTACGACACTCCGACGCAGGAGTACCCAGGTGGTCGTGCCGCCCAGGAGAAGACCAACCACTATGTCACCGGCCGCGACGGTGGCCGCGACATCGACCTCCGACGCTTCGCCGTCGAGGGCATGCAGCTCTACGGCCTGCTCACCGACGGCAAGGATTCGACGCTGCGGTTCGCGCCGACACTCACCGACGCACTGGACAAGGCCGACGCCACCTACAACTCCATCTGCGCCGACATCGACCGCCACATCGACTCGCTGGGGATCGAGGCGCCGGAACCCTCACGGTACGAGCCGGTGTGGGCTCCGGAGGTCGACCCCGTGGAGTTGGATCTGACGGCCGCCGGCGTCACGTCGATCATCTGGGCCATCGGGTACCGACCCGACTACCGGTGGATCGAGGCCAGCGCCTTCGACGGCGGGGGCCGCCCGATGCAGACGCGCGGGATCACCGAGGTGCCCGGACTGAGCTTCGTCGGGTTGCCGTGGATGCACACCTGGGGATCGGGACGGTTCCTCGGAATCGACCGGGATGCGAGGTATGTCGCGGAGCACATCGTCGGTGTTCTGGGTGAGAACCGCCCGCGGTTGGCGGCGGCGCAGTAGATGGCTGAGCGGGATGCGGTCGTCGCCCGCCCTTCGTGGCTCGTCGCTAGCGCTCCTCGCACCTCAGGGAGCGAGGGGCGTCGATTGCGCTCCTCGCACCTCAGGGAGCAAGAGCGCCCCACGCACCTCAGGGAGCAGTAGATGCTCGCTATCCGGCACAAGACCTAGGAGTACCCATGACGGTATCCACACGAGTTGACCTGGCATTGATCGGGATTCGGGGTGAACCGCCGGTGCAGCGGACCGGCGGGGCCGGACCGAGCGACGACGGCCACCTGATGGTCGACGGACTGCACGCCGCGATCCCGCGGAACCCGCAGAGTCCGTTCGTCTTCGACGGCGACCGCGTGCTGTACGACGGGTTGGACGTCGGCATCGAGGTCGAGGCGATCGGGCGTCCCCGGTTCTACGACCTGCAGACCGCCGACGGGATCAGCTACGAGAAGATCGCCCGTCTACACGGGCGCAATGTCCTGGCGACAACGGTGGTGCAGACGTGCATCCGCTACGAGGAGTCTGAGCGGTGCCGGTTCTGTTCGATTGAGGAGTCGTTGCGGTCGGGGTCGACGATCGCGGTGAAGAAGCCGGAGCAGCTGGCCGAGGTCGCGCGTGCCGCGGTGGAACTCGACGGCATCAGCCAGATGGTGATGACCACGGGCACCACCAATGGCCGTGATCGCGGAGCTCGACATCTCGCACGATGCGTGCGCGCGATCAAGGCCGCGGTCCCCCACCTTCCGATCCAGGTGCAGTGCGAACCGCCCGCCGACCTCGCCGTGCTGGCCGAGCTGCGGGAAGCCGGCGCGGATGCGATCGGCATCCACGTCGAATCCCTCGACGACGAGGTGCGGCGTCGGTGGATGCCCGGCAAGTCGTCGGTGTCGATGGACGAGTACCGCGCCGCCTGGGCCGAAGCGGTGCGCGTCTTCGGTCGGAACCAGGTGTCGACGTACCTTCTCGTCGGGCTCGGTGAGGACACCGACGAGATGATCGCCGGCGCCAAGGAACTCGCCGACATGGGCGTCTACCCGTTCATCGTGCCGTTCCGGCGCCACGCCGGGACGCTTGCCGTCGACGTCGACGATGCGCCGGCACCGGACCCGGCCATCGTGGAGAAGATCAGTCGCGAGGTCGCGGGCCATCTCACCCTCATCGGGATGGCGGGAGCGGATCAGCGCGCCGGATGCGCGGCCTGTGGTGCGTGCAGCATCCTCCCGACGGTGGGTGGCTGAATGAGGACATCCAGCACAGACGTCGTCGGAGGTGAACTGTCGATCCTCGCCGGTCGACGCCGCGTCGCCGCGCGGCCGGACTTCCTGATCACGGTCGCCGACACCGCCGTCGAACATGCTGCCTACCGGGCGATGCGGCACCGCGAATTCGTCGAGCAGCAAGGGCTTTTCGCGCATACCGACCTCGATGACACCGACGACGATCCGCGCACGGTGGTCCTCGTCGCGACGTTGGCGGACGGCACGATCGCCGGCGGTGTTCGGGTCGCGCCCGTGCGCTGGCCCGGATCGTCGGACACCGAGGACATCGGCTGGTGGTTCGGCAGCCGGCTCGTGGTCGCCGACCCCGGCCACGCAGTCGGGATCGGTCCGGCACTCGTGCGGGCGGCGTGTGCGCACATCGAACAAGAGGGGGCACTGCGGTTCGACGCCACCGTGCAGGACCGCTACGCACGGATGTTCCGGCGGCTCGGCTGGGACGACTGCGGGGCCGGTCCGGTGATCGCCGGTCAGGCACATCGGGAGATGCGGTGGCCGATCGACCGCATCCAGCGGACCGTCGACGGCACCAAGGCCGTTCTCGCCGAAGCGCTTGCGCCGTTCGCCGACCAGGACGGCGGACTCGGGGCGGCCGGCTTCCGCGGTGACGACGGTGTGCCGTTGCCCGGTACCGACGTGATCGCAGCCTGCGATGCGATCATCCCGTCGATGATCGAACGCGATCCGGAATGGGCCGGATGGTGTTCGGTGCTGGTCAACATCAACGACCTGTCCGCGATGGGGGCACGGCCGATCGGCCTGCTCGACGCCGTCGGCGCACCCACGACCTCGCATCTCACCCGCATCATCCGCGGCATCTCCGCAGCCGCACGCGCCTGGCAGACCCCCGTTCTCGGCGGTCACACCCAGGTCGGCGTGCCGTCGGCGCTGTCGGTGACGGCGTTAGGGACCACCCGAAGCCCGCTGCGGGCCGGTGGCGGCGCGGTCGGCGACACCGTGACCCTGCACGCCGACCTCGGCGGATCGTGGCGGCCGGGTTACCACGACCGCCAGTGGGACTCGACGAGTTCACGAAGCAGCGACGAATTGTGTGCGATGGCAGGTCATCTCGCGACGGTCGCGCCTGCAGCCGCGAAGGACGTGAGCATGGCCGGGATCGCCGGAACGCTTGGCATGCTCGCCGAGGCGTCGGGCACCGGCGCCGAACTCGACGTGACCGCCGTGCCGCGACCGAACGACGCGTCGATGGGCGCGTGGCTGACGTGCTTCCCCGGGTACGCGATGCTCAGTACTGATCGGCCGGGGCGTCGCGCCGAGGCGCCTGCCCCGAGCACCCTGACAATCGCGGACTGCGGTCGTCTCACCGCGGAACCGGGCGTGCGCCTGCGATGGCCCGACGGCGCGGTGACGGTGGTGGTGGCGTCGACGGTCACCGGGCTGGGGGCCGCGTGATCGGACCTTCCCGTCGGTTCTCGGCCGGTACTGTTCGACCATGAGCACTGCCACC
Organism: Gordonia sp. GONU; assembly: GCF_024733855.1. NCBI lineage: Bacteria > Bacillati > Actinomycetota > Actinomycetes > Mycobacteriales > Gordoniaceae > Gordonia > Gordonia sp. GONU. The sequence goes on along the minus strand of NZ_JANRHB010000007.1, from coordinate 119,654 downwards.
CTCGGTGCTCTCGCCGCGCACTTCGGCCGCGACGTGGAGCGCGGTGTGTCCAAGGCCGTCGGCATCGTCGAAGCAGCCGCGCGCGATGGCGTCGACCTGCTCGTCTTCCCGGACGCCACCCTGGGCGGTTACCTCGGCGACCTGCGCAATCCCGACCCCGACGAGCTGCCTCCGGCGCTGGATCCCGACGGACCCGAACTGGCCGCGATCATTGCCGCCGCAGGCGACACCACGGTTTGTATCGGTTACACCGAGGCCGGCGGCGACAAGCATTTCAACACGGCGGTGTGCGTGTCCGGGGACGGGATTCTCGGCTCGCACCGAAAGGTTCACCAGCCCGCCGGTGAGTCCCTGGCCTACGCGGCCGGTGACGAGTTCCGTGCCTTCGACACCCCGGTCGGCCGGATCGGCATGCTCATCGACTACGACAAGACGTTCCCGGAATCGGCCCGCACCCTCGCCCTCGACGGCGCGCGGATCATCGCTGCCCTGTCCGCGTGGCCGGCGAGCGTGACCGACCGCGCCGCCCGGCTGCCCGCCGACCGCCAGTCACGACTCTTCGACCTCTACGACTGCGCCCGCGCCGCCGAGAACCAGGTGTTCGTGGTCTCGTCGAACCAGACCGGCGTGATGGGGTCGCTGCGATTCCTCGGACAGGCCAAGGTCGTCGGACCCGGCGGCGACATCCTCGCCACCACACGGTCCAAGGGTGGACTGGCCGGCGTCACCGTCGACGTCGACGCCGAGATCGACCGTGCCCGCCGCGTGCTGAGCCACCTCGCCGAACTGCGCCCGGACACCTACCGCAGCGCGAGACGTCAAGCCGGGTCGATCGCGGACCTATCATGACCGGTGTGGACTCCCCCTCACTCCGCGTCGCGCTGCTGACCTACTCCACCAAACCCCGTGGCGGCGTGGTCCACACGCTGAACCTGGCCGAGGCGATGGCGCGACTCGGCGTCGACGTGACGGTCTGGTCGCTGGCACGCGGCGGTGATGAGGGGTTCTTCCGCGCGGTGGATCCGGCGGTGGCGTTGCGACTCGTGCCATTCGGCGATCGCGAGAACGAGACGATCACCGACCGCATCGTGCGGTCCATCGACACCCTGCGCGAGGCCTTCGACGCGAGCGCCTACGACATCGTGCACGCCCAGGACTGCATCAGCGCCAATGCCGTTGGGACGTGCATCCGCACGATCCATCACCTCGATCAGTTCACGACGCCGATTCTCGTCGAATGCCATGAGAAGGCCGTTGTGAATCCGTATGCGCGGATCTGTGTGTCGCGGGCGGTCGCCGACGAGGTTGAGCACGGCTGGGGGCTGACACCGGACGTGATCCCCAATGGGGTTGCGTACGAACGGTTTGCCGATGCGGCGTCGGATGTATCGGAAGCTGTTGAGGCGCGCGCCCGGTGGACCGGCAAGCTCGGCGAGTACGTGCTGGCCGTCGGTGGGATCGAGCCGCGCAAGGGCAGCATCGACCTACTCAACGCGTATGCGATGCTGCGTGAACGGCATCCGGAGCTGTCGCTCGTCTTCGCCGGTGGGGAGACGCTGTTCGACTATCGGGACTACCGCGCCGACTTCGACCGTCGCCGGGCCGAACTGGAGGTCGAACCGATCGTCCTCGGCAATGTGCCCGACGACGAGCTGCCGTCGCTGGTCGCGGCCAGTCGGGTGTTCGCGTTCCCATCGGTCAAGGAAGGGTTCGGACTGGCCGCGATGGAGGCGCTGTCCGCGGGGCGGCCGGTGGTGACGCGTGAGCTGCCCATTCTCCGGGAGGTGTTCGGCGACACGGTTTCCTACGCGTCGACGGTGCCCGAGCTCGCCGAGGCGCTGGCGGACGCGCTCACGCCCGACCCGACGCGCGTCGACGCCGGCCGGTCGTTGGCCGCGTCGTTGACTTGGGAGGACGCGGCGCGTCGTCATCTCGAGTTCTACGCCCGGCATCCGATGCCCACGCGCACATGACCCATGCGCGCGCCTCCGAACGCGCCGGGATTCTCGCCGTCATGCTGACGGCGTTTCTGTGGGGCACGTCGGGAACAGTCGCTGCCTTGGCTCCCGCGCTCAGCGCGGTCACGATCGGTGCCATCGCGATGTCGGGCGGCGGATTGCTGCAGGGTGCGATCAACGCTCGCGCGGTGCGTGCCGAGTGGCCGTCGTTGGTGCAGCGGTGGCCGACGGTGCTGGCGGGCGGCGTGTGCGTGGCGATCTACCCCCTGTGCTTCTACGGCTCGATGCGGATCGGTGGCGTGGCGCTGGGCACCGTGGTGTCGCTGGCGTCGGCGCCGTTGTTCTCGGCGGTGATCGAACGGGTGGCGGAGGGTCGGGCGTTGACGACGCGGTGGTGCGTCGCGTGCGCCCTGGGCATCGCCGGCAGCGTTGCGCTGGCCTTGTCGCGCAGCGAGTCGTCGCATGGTGACTCGGTCACCGGCAGCACCGCGTCGGCCTGGGGTGTCGTACTCGGGCTGGGCGCGGGCGCGACCTATGCGGGGTTCTCGTGGGCGATGCGACGCCTGATGAACCAGGGGCTCGCCCGCGGGGCGTCGGCCGGTGGCGTCATGGGACTGGGCGGGGTGCTGTTGCTGCCGGTGGTCGCGGTCTGTGTGCCGTCGGTGGTCGATTATCCGGAAGGCCTTGCCGTGCTCGGCTATCTGATCGTCGTGCCGCAGTTCCTCGGCTACGTGTTGTTCAGCCGTGGGTTGGGACGGATCGACAGTTCGACCGCCACCACCATCACCCTCATCGAGCCGGCGGTCGCCACAGTGCTGGCGGTCGTCGTGCTGTCGGAATCGATCACCGCGATCGGTTGGGCGGGCATCGCGGTGCTGGCGGTGGCGCTCGTCGTGTTGATGGCTCCCGCCCGGCGACGGGGATCGGTTAGCGTCGAGCGGAGAAGTACGCACAACGGCGTCCCCGCCGTGGATGAGGAGGACATGCATGAAGCAGTTCCGAGAGGCCGTCGAAGCACGTGACGCGCAGGCGATGCAGGATCTGCTCGCCGACGACGTCGTGTTCACCAGCCCGGTCGCGTTCAAGCCGTACCCGGGCAAGGCGATCACCTCGGCGATCCTGCGGGGCGTGCTGCGCGTCTTCACCGACTTCCGCTACGTCCGGGAGATCAACGACGAGGGCGGTCGGGATTCGGCGCTGGTCTTCGAGGCCACCGTCAACGGCAAGGCCGTCACCGGCTGCGACTTCATCCACATCAACGACGACGGCAAGATCGACGACTTCATGGTCATGGTCCGGCCGCTGTCGGGTGCGCAGGCCCTCGCCGAAGCGATGGGTGCGCAGTTCGACCAGATCGCGGCCGAGGCGGCCGCCGAGACGGCGGGCGGTGCCAACGCATGAAACTCGGACTGCAGCTGGGATATTGGGCCGCGCAACCGCCGGCCGGTCACGCCGACCTCGTGACCGCCGCCGAACAGGCCGGCTTCGACTCGATCTTCACCGCAGAGGCGTGGGGATCCGACGCCTACACGCCGCTCGCCTGGCTCGGGTCGTCGACGAGCCGCGTACGGCTTGGCACCTCGGTGCTGCAGCTGTCGGCCCGTACGCCGACCGCCTGTGCGATGGCGGCGCTGACGCTCGACCACCTGTCCGGCGGTCGGCACATCGTCGGACTCGGCGTGTCCGGGCCGCAGGTCGTCGAGGGGTGGTACGGGCAGAAGTTCGCCAAACCGCTCGGCCGCACGCGCGAGTACATCGACATCATGCGCCAGGTGTGGGCGCGGGAGGCTCCGGTCGCCAGCGCCGGACCGCACTATCCCCTGCCGTACAACGGCGACGGCGCGTCTGGGCTGGGTAAGCCGCTCAAGCCGATCACCCATCCGCTGCGTGCCGACATCCCGGTCATGCTCGGCGCCGAGGGGCCCAAGAACGTCGCGCTCGCAGCCGAGATCGCCGACGGTTGGCTGCCGCTGTTCTACACACCGCGCATGGCCGACACCTACAACGCTTGGCTCGACGAGGGATTCGCCAAGCCGGGCGCGCGACGCAGCCGCGAGGACTTCGAGATCATCGCGACCGCACAGATCGTCATCACCGACGATCGCGCCGCGACCTACGACGCCATCAAACCGTTCCTCGCCCTATATATGGGTGGAATGGGCAGCGAGGACACCAACTTCCACGCCGAGGTGTACCGCCGCATGGGGTACTCCGACGTCGTCGACGAGGTGACCAAGCTGTTCCGTTCGAATCGCAAAGAGGAAGCGGCGCAGATCATTCCCGACGCCGTCGTCGAGGACTCGGCGATCGTCGGCGACGTCGATTACGTCCGCGAGCAGATCAAGGTGTGGGAAGCGTCCGGCGTCACCACGATGCTGGTCTCCCCGCGCACCATCGAGGAGATCGATCAGCTCGCCGGCCTCATCAGCTGATGCTGTCCCCCGCCCGGTTCACGATCATCGACGACGTCGTCGCGTTCCCGACGCCCGTCGCGGAGACGTTCGACTATCTCACCGACCCGAGCAATCGGCCTGCGTGGCAGTCGAGTCTGCGTCGAATCGACGACCTGCAGGTCATCGGCGACCGGGCGGGTGACGTCGGCACCAGCTGGACCGACGTCACCGTCGTGCCCGGGGTGGCACCGCGTTTGGAGGTGACCGACTGCGAACCGCACCGGCTGTGGCGCGAGGTCGGCGGGTGGCGGAGCGTCGACGCGGTGCTGACGCTGGGCTTCGAGGAACGGGGTGACGGTGGGACGGATGTCCACGCCGAGGCGACGCTGACCGTACCCGCCATCGGGGTGCCGGTGCTGGCGGTGAACCGGTGGCCGGCGGCGACAGCGATCCGTGCCGACCTGGCCCGCGCGGCCCGGATTCTGGGCGGTGGCGGCGCTCGGTGAAGCATGCTTGCTCGGGTAGCGTGACCAGGGTGAACATGAAGAATGCGACGCTCGCGCTCGGCGCGGCCCTCGTCCTCACGGTGGCCGGCTGCAGCTCCGACTCCGATTCCGATTCCGGCACAACCGAAGCCACCGGTACCGCCGCAGCAGGCAACACCGACACCGGTTCGGCACCCACCAGCTGCCCCACCGCGTCGGCCAAGGACGGCGCCGAGCCGCAGTGGACGCTGAAGGGCGCCACCGGCGAGATGGAGATGGTCGCCGCCACCCAGAACGAGGCGCCGAAGATCACCGTCCAGTCGCCGTTCAGCGTCGATCAGACAGTGGTCGAAACCCTCGTCGAGGGCGACGGACCCGTCGTCGCCGAAACCGCCTCGGTCACGGTCTGCTACGTCGGAGTCAACGGACGCAACGGCGAGGAATTCGACAGCGCCTACCAGAGCGGCACCCCCGTCGACTTCCCGCTCAACGGCGTGATCCCCGGCTTCAGCAAGGCGATCGCCGGGCAGAAGGTCGGTTCCAAGGTCGGTGTCGCGATGACGTCGGCCGACGGTTACGCCCAGGGCCAGCCGAGCGCAGGCATCGAACCCGGCGACACCCTCATCTTCGAGATCGGGATTCTCGCGGCTTCGTAGGGGTCCAGAACGAAACACGAAGGGCTGGTGACTGTTTGGTCACCAGCCCTTCGTGGCTCGTCGCTAACGCTCCTCGCACCTCAGGGAGCGAGTGGTGGCGTCGACCGCTCCTCGCACACCTCAGGGAGCGAGTGGTGGCGTCGACCGCTCCTCGCACCTCAGGGAGCGAGTGGTGGCGTCGACCGCTTCTCGTTTCCGACTGCCGAACCTCAACTCGACCGGCAGACGTCGATCGAAGTCTGCCGGTCGGGGTTGAAGTCGACCGGCTTGCGGGGCCTCGTGCTGGACGGAAGAACTCGCTCGTTACAGCGCCCGGTGCCGGATGTCGATCGGCAGACCGTCGGCCGGGGTCGGGCCGGTGCCGTAGGTGAGCTCGGGCTTGTAACCGGCCGGGACGGTCCACTCGAAGCGCTGCAGCATCTGGTGCAGGATCGACTTCACTTCCATGCCACCGAAGTACAGACCGATGCACTTGTGTGCGCCGCCACCGAAGGGGGCCCAGGCGAAGCGATGAACCTTGTCCTCGCGACGCTCCGCCGAGAAGCGCTCGGGATCGAAGTGGGTGGGGTTCGGCCACCATTCCTTGCGGAGCATGGTCGCCCACGGGTGGATGGCCAGCAGGGTGCCCTTCGGGATGTGGTGGCCGCAGATCTCGGTGTCCTCGATCGCCATGCGGAACAGCATGCCGACGGGGGCGTTGAGGCGCAGCGTCTCCTTGAAGGCGAGCTCCATGCTGGGGAGCTTGTCGATGTCGTCGTAGTCGATGGTCGGCTTGTTGAGGGCCAGCGACTCCTCGCGCAGGCGTTGCTGCCACTCGGGGTGACGACCCAGGAAGTAGGTCAGCATCGACAGCGCGATGGTGGACGTGTCGTGTGCGGCCATCATCACGAAGATCATGTGGTTGACGATGTCCTCGTCGGTGAAGGTCTCACCCTCGTCGCTCTCGCTGTTGCAGAGGACGCTGAACAGGTCGTTGGCGTCGTTGCCGCGACGCAGCGGGATCTCGGAACGGAAATACTCCTGCAGGACCTCGCGGCCGCGGAGTCCCTGCGCCCAGGTCCAGTTGCCGACGTCCTTGCGGATCATGGCCTGCCCGCCGCGGACCGCGGCCTCGAAGGCCTTCTCGAGGCGGTGCGCCTCCGCTTCGCTCACATGCGCACCCATGAAGACCTCGGTGGCGAGCGAGAGGGTCAGGTCCTTGGTGTTGGAGTACATGTGGAAGCCCTTGCCCACCTCCCAGTTGGCGAGGGTCTTCTCGATGTGCGGGGTCATGATGTCCAGGTAGCCGTTCAGGCGGGGCCGGCTGAAGGCCTGCTGCATGATGCGACGGTGCTGCATGTGCTCGTCGAAGTCCATGAGCATGACGCCCCGGCGGAAGAACGGGCCGATCATCGGCTCCCAGCCGAGCTCGCTGGAGAACGCCTTGTTGCGGTTCATCCACACGGCCTCGATGGCGTCGGGACCGACCAGGGTCACCATGTTCATGCCGAGGGCACCCGACCAGGACACCTGGCCGTAGCGGTCGAAGCGGTCCATCGCCGACTGCAGCGGGTCTGCAAGGGCTTGCAGCGTGTTGCCCAGGTACGGGATACCAGGATCGCCCATCACCGGCTTGAGACCGGAGCCTGCAGGTGGATCGGCCAGCGGACGCTCTTTGCTCGGGTACAGGCTGCTCAGCTTGCCGAGCGCGGTCTGCATCTGCTTCTTCCGACTGGCCATGAACTCGTCACTCCCCATTGATCCGATGTGCGTTACATCACTATGCACCATTGGAACGGATTTTGTCGATTGTTTCTTGAGGCGTGTGTCGAGAGGTGGAAGTGGCTCAGCCCGCCTCGTTCTGGGCGGATTCGACGGCAAGCGGCGACGTGAGCCGCGGCGCGAACACGCCGAACGAGATGATGACGGCCAGACCCCAGATCAGGTACGCCGACCCGGCGATGTGTTGCCACCAGGCCCACGACAGCTCGGCGTCGTAGCGCTGCGGCAGGTGCTGATGCGGGGCGTACGCGAAGATGACCAGTCCGGTGCCGACCAGCCACCCCCAGATCTGCGACGCGCCGGGGCGTACGGCCAACGCGATCAGCACCATCAGCAGCGGCACGATCCAGACCCAGCTGTGGTCCCACGCGACCGGCGAACAGTACAGCCACGCGAAGGCGACGGTCAGCACGGCGGCGACCTCGATCGTCTCGTCGCGACCTGACGGACTGGCCGCCGAGGCGGACAGCAGACGCCATGTCGACCATGCGATGAGCAGTCCGATGACGAGGGCAGCGCCGAACCAGACGAGTTCCGACTCGATGCCGAGTCGGGCCACCTCACCCTTGGCCGACTGGTTGTTGGCGAACTGCGGACTCCCGATGCGCTCGGTGTCGAACAGGGTGGACGTCCAGTAGGTGACCGAGTCGTCGGCCGCCAGCAGGAACCCGACGCCGGCGTAGGCGACGGCCGACACTGCGCCGACGATGAGTGCACGCCAGTCTCGTCGAAGGAGGAACAGCAGCAGAAAGACCGCCGGGGTGAGTTTGATCGAGATCGCCAGACCGACCAGCAGCCCACGCCACCACCGTCCGCGACCCAGCAGGGCGTCGACGATGACGAGCGCCATCAGGACGATGTTGATCTGACCGAAGTTCAGGGTGTCGCGGACCGGTTCGAGCCACAGGCCGACGCTGGTCGCGGCGGTCGCGAGCCACCACAGGTCCGTCGACGGGCGATCGGTCAGGTGTGCGACGACGATCCGGCAGACCAGCAGCAGGCAACCGATGGTGACCGCGGTGAACAGTCCCTGCCCCAGCCCCAGCGGGACGAAGGTGAACACGGAGAACAGCGCGGCGGCCAGCGGCGGGTAGGTGAACGGCAGATACGAGCCGCCGCCGAGCGTCGGCAGCGTGCCGTAGAGGTCGCCGTTGTCGAGGAAGACGCGGCCGCCCATGCGGTAGACGTCGAAGTCGATGCGGTAGGGCGCGGGCGGATGGTTCGGGAGGACGAAGATCGCGACCGCCGCGCTCACGAGGAAGACGACAAGCGTCAACCGGCGCGCCCATGCCGAACGGAGATAGCGATCGATCACCGACCGGGGAATGTCCACAACTGTCACGAGCCCTCTCTTCCGAGCGGGATCGTATCGCGGCGGACGGGAGTATCAGCGGGGGCGGCGGTGACCCCGCTGAGGACTCATGTGCTGGGCCTCAGGCCGCGCCGGATTCCTCAGCGGTTTCCGACGTGGCGTCGTCGGGATAGCCGTCGAGCATGATCGTCGCGACCGCGCCCAGCGCTTCCTCCCACGCCGAGGTCATCGCCGGCGTCCACGACTCGCCGCCGATCTCGCTCATGGCGGCGATCATGCATTCGGCGACCGCGCTGTACATCGGCCTGGTGACGCCGAGGCTCGCATGCCGCTTGCCGAGGGCGTGCAGGTTGGTGGTGAGCCAGTCCGCGTCCTCGAGATGATCGAGCACCGAGACGACGGCGGTGCGCAGCATCTCGGCCTGAACGCGGGTGTCGCGCTGGAACATCGGTTTCACGCCGGGATAGCGCTCGAAGAGGATGTCGTAGAACCGGACGGTGAGACCGGAATCGGGTAGATCGACGAGGGCCAGGCTTTCTTCCAAGAGTTGTTTGTCCATGCGCAGACCCTGCCGCCGCGTCGTTGCGGCTGGGCTGTGGTGCCGCAAGGTCGAGGTAACGGTGATCTCACACGCGGGGATCAGGTGTGTGAGATGTTTCGCGGGTTCGCGGTCAGGTGGAGCTCGCAGTAGGCTCCACGTTCAGGTGCATCGGAACCCGTCGCCTTCGCGCTACGGACCGTCGAACTTCCGAAGGCTATCGTGAATTCTGTATTTCGCGCAGATGTGCTGCGCGTCCCCGTCCACGTCGACGCATTCGAATACGGCTGCTGCCGAACGCCTCCCCGCGTCGGGGAAACGTTGAGCGGGCAGCTGTCCGCATATCCGGCTCCGAACGGTCGGGCCGTTGCCACCCATTGGGATCGTGTCCGTGATGTCGTCGTCGTCGTCGGTGAGGCCGTCGCTCGGTGGGACCCGGCACACGGAGATCCGCTCGGCCGACCGATCGCGATGTCACTGTCATGGCACGACAACTCCCCGGCAGGTGTCGAGGCGACCGGGGTGATCTCTTCGGCACATCAGCTCTTCTGCAAGCCCGTTCCCAGCCCTGAGCGGCCACGCGTCGAGCTCCGACAGCTCGTGACCGCTGTCGAGAAGTTCCCCGCCGATCTGATCCAGGACGACGGGACCGTGCTGGTTCCCGGCGGAGTAGAGGTTGTTCTCGACGAGTTGGTACTGGTCGAGCCGACCGCGGCGGACGCGGCTCAAGCCCGAGCCGCGGCAGATCTACGACGCCGGACGCTCACACTCATGGGGCCGGCCATATGTATGGGGACGGTCGTCCCCTACGAGGGTGAGCGTGTTCGGGTCGACCTCGACGATGACCGGCTCACCATCTCGGGGTCGACTTCCGCACCGACCGGGACGGTCACCGGAACCGTGAGACAGCTGGGCCGGCTCGAGTCGAACGGAACATTCTCGATGGTCGTGCCGGTGTCGGCGCCAGCGGGCACCCCGACCGTGGGCGTGGTCGGCGACGTTCTCGTGGTCTTTGTCGTCGACCCCACCAACTGAAGAAGGCATTAACCCGGGCTCGAAGAACTCACCACTCCTGTCCGTGATCCGTCACGAATGTGACTGGTGTAACTCAGTTCCGGCGTGTGGTCGACCACACGGAAGATCCCGCTGGTTCAGCGACCCCTCCAAATCCCGAACTGTGGAAAAGCCTCGCACTCGAACGTATGTTCGGGTACTGTGGAGTCATGCCGGAGCTCACCCCACTCTTCGACCAGAAGGGCCAGGGCAGCCGGCGGGCAGTTCTTGTCAGACCACCGATGTAGAACTGACCACACACGATTATTCATGACAGAGCAGTAGTCAACGACGGTTTCACACCACCGCACGTATACCTCAGAAGAGGGATGGCTGCCATCATGATCGACACTGAGACCACTGCGCTCACCACTTCACTCGACGCGGTCCTCGACCGACTCGCCGAGATCACCCCACCCACCGACGATTCCACCGGCCGTCTGACGTACGAACAGTTGGAATGTTGGCGATTGATCCGCAACCTGGCTGATCACCAGATCGCGACGCATGCAGCACAACTCGACGATCTCGGCGTCGCGGCCAAAACGGGTTCGACCACCAAGAAGCTGCTGGTCGAGATGGGGTTCCCGCCCGCAGCAGCCACCCGCACCACACGGATCGCCGAGGCTCTCGGCACACTGAGCAAGGTCGAGGCCTGCGCCGCTGACGGTCGACTCTCCGGCGAAATTGTCGACGCCATCGTCCGCGGCGTCGCTGTGATCGAGAAACGCTGCCCCACAGCACTATCCGACGACAACCGCATCATCCATCAAACCGAACTGCTCACCCAGGCCCTCTCCGGTGCCACACCCACAGACATACAGAGGTGCGCACAGACGATCTGCAATACCCTCGCCGACGACCAGGACTGTAACCCTGCCTGCGACGACCGCACTCTCAACACCCTGTCTCACCACCTCACCGACGACTCCCGCGTCGACATCCGCGCGAACATCAACCAGGCAGTCGGGGAGAAATTCATCGCGATGATCGACGAGCGCTCCATACCTCGTCCCGAACCCGACGGCGCCGCCGACCGACGCTCCGCCGATCAACGACGCGCCGACGCCCTCGAAACACTTTTGGATCAAGCCGCCGTCGGAGCCGCCATGGACACCATCGGCACACCGCGAACCCAAACATTGCTGACCATTCCCGCCGACGGCGACGACCCCGCCCACCTGCCCTGGACGGGGCCGGTCACCAACGCCACCGCCAAACAACTCTCATGCGATGGCACCCTGACCGAGATCATCATCGACGGCGAGACCGTGCCCCTTCGAATGGGACACGAAAGGCGCCTGTTCCCACCACATCTGCGCAAAGCGATCATCCTCCGCGACCAGACGTGCATCAAATGCGGTGCACCGCCCTCACACACCCAGGTCCACCACATCCTGCACTGGTCCGACGACGGGAACACCGACCTCGACAACGGCTGCCTGCTCTGCCAACGCTGCCACACCCAGGTCCACCACCACGGCTGGGACATCGTGATGGGGTTCGACCGGCATCCGTGGCTGGTCCCACCCGTCGAGATCGATCCGCAGCGTCGACCCCGCCCTGCCCACAACCGCCGCACCATGCGTCTCGACGACGCCGCATGACAACAGCTTTCGCGTAGCACCTTTCGCATCCGGCGATTAAGCACCGAGCCGGGACCGCAGTCGTTCTTTGACAAGTCCACAGTGTGAAAAGCGAGCCGACGGATTCCGTCCTGCTCAGCAGAGATGCTGAGCAGGACGGAACACCGGGCACCGTCAGGCCCCGACGTACTCAGCCAGGTGTTGGCCCGTCAACGTCGACCGGTCACCAACGATGTCGGCCGGTGTTCCCTCGAAGACGATCCGACCGCCGTCGTGGCCGGCGCCGGGTCCGAGGTCGATGATCCAGTCCGCGTGCGCCATCACCGCCTGGTGATGCTCGATGACGATCACCGATTTGCCCGAGTCGACGAGCCGGTCGAGCAGCCCGAGGAGCTGTTCGACGTCGGCGAGATGCAGGCCGGTGGTGGGTTCGTCGAGGATGTAGACGTCGCCCTTCTCCCCCATGTGCGTGGCGAGCTTCAGCCTCTGACGCTCGCCTCCCGAGAGCGTCGTGAGCGGCTGGCCGACCTTGATGTAGCCCAGACCGACGTCGACCATACGATGGAGGATCTTGTGCGCTGCCGGCAATTTGGCGTCGCCATCGGCGAAGAAGGCCTCGGCCTGCGCTACGGACATCTCGAGGACTTCGCTGATGTTGCGCCCACCGAGGGTGTATTCGAGCACCTCCGCCTGAAAACGCTTGCCCTCGCACACCTCGCAGGGGGCCGCAACCCCGGCCATCATCGCGAGGTCGGAGTACACGACGCCGGCACCGTTGCAGTTCGGGCAGGCGCCCTCCGAGTTGGCGCTGAACAGAGCGGGTTTGACGCCGTTGGCCTTGGCGAAGGCCTTGCGGATCGGTTCGAGCAGTCCGGTGTAGGTGGCCGGGTTGGAGCGTCGGGAACCCTTGATCGCGGTCTGATCGATCGAGACCACCCCCTCGGCGTTGGCGACCGACGAGTTGATCAGCGAGCTCTTGCCCGACCCGGCCACACCGGTGAGCACGACGAGGACGCCCAGCGGGATGTCGACGTCGACGTTCCGCAGGTTGTGCATGTTCGCGCCGCGGACCTCGAAAGCGCCACTGGGAGTGCGGACCTCGGGTTTGACCGAGGCACGGTCGTCGAGGTGACGACCGGTGAGGGTGTCGGCGGAGCGGAGTTCCTCGACCGTGCCCTCGAAGACGATCTCGCCTCCGTCGGTGCCGGCTCGCGGACCGAGGTCGACGACGCGGTCGGCGATGGCGATGACCTCGGGCTTGTGTTCGACGACCAGCACCGTGTTGCCCTTGTCCCGCAGGGCGCGGAGCAGGTCGTTCATGCGCTGGATGTCATGTGGATGCAGACCGATCGACGGCTCGTCGAAGACGTAGGTTACGTCGGTGAGCGAGGACCCGAGGTGCCGGATCAACTTGGTGCGCTGAGCTTCACCACCGGACAGGGTGCCGGCCGGACGGTCGAGGGACAGGTAGCCGAGACCGATGTCGACGAACGCGTCGAGATGCTCGCGCAGCGATTTGATCAGCGGCGCGGCCGACGGCTCGTCGAGTTCGGCGACCCATTGCGCCAGATCGCTGATCTGCATTGCGCAGGCGTCGGCGATGGAGATGCCGTTGATCTTCGACGACCGGGCCTCGGCGGTGAGTCGAGTGCCGTCGCAGTCCGGGCAGGTCTGGAAGGTGATGGCGCGGTCGACGAAGGCGCGGATGTGCGGCTGCATCGCCTCACGGTCCTTGCTCAGCATCGACTTCTGGATCTTCGGGATCAGGCCCTCGAAGGTGATGTTGATGCCCTCGACCTTGATCTTGGTCGGCTCCTTGTAGAGCAGATCGTTGAGTTGCTTCTTGGTGTACTTGGCGATCGGCTTGTCCGGGTCGAAGAAGCCGCAACCGCGGTAGATCCGCCCGTACCAACCGTCCATCGAGTAACCGGGGATCGTCAGTGCGCCCTCGTTGAGCGACTTCGACGCGTCGTAGAGCGCGGTGAGGTCGAAGTCGGAGACGTCGCCACGGCCCTCACACCGCGGACACATGCCGCCGGTGATGGAGAAGCTGCGGCGCTCCTTGATCTTCTGGCCGCCCTTCTCGACGGTGACCGCACCCGCACCGCTGATCGACGCCACATTGAAGGAGAACGCCTGCGGGGAACCGATGTGCGGCTTACCCAAGCGGCTGAACAGAATTCGGAGCATCGCGTTCGCATCGGTGGCGGTGCCGACCGTCGACCGCACGTTGGCGCCCATGCGTTCCTGATCGACGATGATCGCCGTCGTGAGTCCTTCGAGGACGTCGACGTCGGGGCGGGCCATCGACGGCATGAAGCCCTGGACGAACGAACTGTAGGTTTCGTTGATGAGGCGCTGGGATTCGGCGGCGATCGTGCTGAAGACCAGTGAACTCTTGCCGGAGCCGGAGACACCGGTGAACACCGTCAGACGGCGTTTGGGCAGCTCGACGTCGACGTTCTTGAGGTTGTTCTCGCGGGCCCCGTGCACCCGGATGCGGTCGTGGGTGTCGGCGGGATGGGGGTCGTACTCTTCGACCGGGGCGGATCGGGGCGTCGACTTCGTGCGCGCGGCTGGGCTCATCGTGTCTCCATCGTGGCGGCGCATGCCGGTGCGCAGCCATCGTCGTGTTCGGGCAGTATTTCCGGTGTCGTATCGGTATGACTGGATCCAACCAGGAGAGTCATCGGCGATTCGACGACTCCCCCGGCCAGTGCTTCAGGTGGCGGCAATCGACCGGCGCCGCACACGGTTCACGCGACCTGGTCGATACGGATCAGGTTGCCGGCGGGGTCGCGCACCGCGGCGTCGCGGACACCGTAGGGCTGGTCCATCGGCTCCTGGATGATGTCGACGCCACTGGCCTGCAGCTTCTCGAACAGTCCGTCGAGGTCCTCGGTCGCGAGCGTGAGCGCGCCGTAACTGCCCTTGGCGATCAGTTCGAGGATCGTCTGACGTTCGGCGTCGGTGATGCCCGGGTCCGCGGCCGGCGGATGGAGCACGATCGAGGTGCCGGGCTGATTCGGCGGTCCGACCGTCAGCCAGCGCATGCCCTCGTAGCCGACGTCCTTGCGGACCTCGAAGCCGAGGAGGTCGCGGTAGAAACCGAGCGCGGCCTCGCCATCGGTGTGCGGAAGAAAGGTGTATTGGATGGTGATGTTCATGGAAGTCAGGCTAGGCACCCTCACCCCCGCTGCGCTTCTCGATTCCTGATCGGTCTCGTGATGTTCTTGGCCAGACACGCGGGGATCCCGTCGGTGGCGTCGGCGGACTGCTCGCGGTAGACCGTCGGAGGCACCCCGACCAGTTCGGTGAACCGTGTGCTGAAGGTGCCTAGCGATGAACAGCCCACCTCGAAACAGACCTCGGTGACGCTGAGATCGCCACGACGCAACAGAGTCATCGCTCGTTCGATGCGACGTGTCATGAGATACGAGTACGGCGACTCCCCGTAGGTCTGACGGAACTTGCGGCTCAGGTGTCCAGCCGACATGTTCACGCCCCGAGCCAGCGCCTCGACGTCGAGCGGCTGGGCATACTCGCGGTCGATCCGGTCGCGGACCCGGCGGAGCAAGGTCAGGTCACGCAGTCGCTGGTCGGAATCGGAGCGGGCCACGGGTTGATCGTAGGCGTCGGATTCGGAACGTGGGTCAGCCGCGGAGAAGTGCGGCCATGTCCGCGCTGATCGCTTGCAGCCGTTCGGCGGCGCGGGCGTGCGGGATCTCGCCGTCCGCGCACGCGAGGACGACCTCGAGGTAGCACTTCAGTTTCGGTTCGGTGCCCGACGGCCGCACGATGACCCGATCGTCGGCGGCGGTACGCAGGACGAGTGCGTCGGTCGGCGGAAGGTCGGCGGAACCCGGCGCGAGGTCGAGGATCTCGACGACCTCGGAACCGGCCAGCGTGTCGATCCTCGTGGTGCGCAACCGGTCCATCATGTGGCCGATCTCGCCGAGGTCATCGACGCGGATCGTCAGCGGGACGGTCGCGTGGTGGCCGTGGCGTCGGCCGAGGTCATCGAGGAGGTCGACGAGTGCGCGGCCGTCGGCGGCGAGTTCTTCGACGAGGCTGATGACGCGGACCATCGCCGAGATCCCGTCCTTGTCGCGCACGGCCTCCGGGTCGGTGCAGTACCCGATGGCCTCTTCATAGCCGAATCGCAGATCCGGTGTCCGGGCAATCCATTTGAAACCGGTGAGGGTCGCCGCGAACCGCAGACCGTGATGGGCGGCGATCTTCCCCAGCAGCCGGCTCGACACGATCGAGCAGGCGAGCGTGTTCCCGTTGCGACCGGTGTCGCGGGCGGCCTGTTCCCCCAGCAGCCAACCGATCTCGTCGCCGGTGAGCTGGCGCCAGTCGTCGTCGGTGGGGGTGGCGACCGAGCAGCGGTCGGCGTCTGGGTCCAGGGCGATGACGACGTGTGCGCCGACGTCGCGGGCGAGATCGAGGGCGCGGTCGAGGGCTCCGGGTTCCTCCGGGTTCGGGAAGGCGACGGTCGGGAAACCGGGGTCGGGCGCGAACTGCTCGTCGACGACGTGGATGTCGTCGACGCCGGCGGCACGCAGCACCGCGAGAGCGGTCGCACCGCCGACCCCGTGCATGGGCGTCAGGACGACGCGCACCGAGCTGGGTTCGGTGCCGGGTCGAAGTCCGGCGGTTCGGGCGATGTAGGCGTCGGTGGTGGCATCGTCGAGGGCCACGACAGCGGCGGCGTCGCGGGCGATCTCGTCGGCCGGTGGCGCGGCGTCGATGAAGGCGGCGATCGATTCGTCGGCAGGCGGGACGATCTGGACACCACACCCGGCAGGGTCGGTCGCGCGTCCGCCGAGATACACCTTGTAGCCATTGTCCGCGGGCGGATTATGCGACGCGGTGATCATCACTCCGGCATCGCAGTCGAGGGCGCGGGTCGCGTACGCGGTCACCGGTGTCGGCAGCTGACGAGGGAGCGTCATCACCGTGAGGCCCTGTGCGGCAAGGACTTCGGCGGTGGCCTCGAGGAAGGCGTCGGAACCGTGCCTCGCATCGCACCCGACGACGACGCGCGCGTCGGGTCCGACGGTGTCGATGAGGTGGCGACCGAGGCCGTATGTGGCGCGGGTGACCACCGCGACGTTCATGCGCGTCTCCCCCGCCCCGACCTCGCCGCGCAGGCCGGCCGTACCGAAGGTGAGTGGGCCGCGGAATCGGTGGTGGAGATCGGCGGCGGCCGCAGCATCTCCGGAGTCCGCCGCGTCAATGAGGCGGGTGAGTTCGCCACGGGTCACCGGATCCGGGTCGTGGTCTCGCCAGGTACGCGCGGTCTCGATCACCCGCGCGACGCTATCAGTCAGCGGATGCGACGCTGACATTCGACGCGGTCACCGAGAGACACCTTCGCCCCGCGCTGGATCTGGGTGTCCATCCCGATGAGGGTGATCTTCTCGGTGGGCACCGGCCGGGTTCGAGGATGGCCGCCGATCGTCGCCTTCGGCCCCACCCGGACACGTTCGTCGAGGATCGACCACGCGACGGTCGCCCCGGCGCCGATCACAGTGTCACTGAAGATGATCGAGTCGACGACGGTGGCACCCTTCTCGACGACCACACCGGGCCCGAGGACGCTACGTCGTACGGTTCCGCACACGTGGGCGCCGCTGCTGACGAGGCTGTCCTCGACAACCGCACCGGCTTCGATGCGGGCCGCGGTACGTTGCGGCTGGTTCGTCAGAACCGGTCGCTCGGCGCGGAAGACGTCGATCTTTCCGTCGATCAGATCTCTGTGTGCCTGCAGGTAGGTCTCGGGCCGGCCGGCGTCGATCCAGTACCCCGACATCGCGTGCGCCACCGTCTTTCCGCGTTCGACGAACCACGGCACGAGGTGTTCGCCGAAGTCGCCGAGGCCGGTGTCGTCCTTCGCCGAACCCACCGTCGTCTCGCGCGCCAGACCTTCCAGTCCTTCGATGAGCACCTGCGGGTCGTAGATGAAGATCTCGGTGGCGATCGTGCGCGTCGTCGCACGGTCTGGCTTGTAGCGGAACTCGCGGACAGTACCGTCGCGGCGGGAGGTGACCGTAGCGTGCTGGGATGCCTCCTCCAGCGAACAAGTCGTGGTGACGATGGTGCATTCGGCGCCACGGCTGCGATGGGTGTCGAGGGCGTCGCGGAAGTCGAAATCGTAGACGTGGTCGGCGCTCATGACGATCACCTCGGCCGGGCCGTGTCGGGCGATCCGGTCGCGGATCCGGTACAGCAGGTCGGCGTTGCCGGTGGCGAAGCCGTCCTCGGTCTCCGGGGCATCGGTCTGCTCAGGCATGACGATCCGCAGTCCGCCGCTGGTGCGGTCGAGATCCCAGGGGCGTCCGCCGGCGACCAACTGGGTCAGCGTCTCCGCCTCGTACTGGACACACAGCCAGACATCGTCGACGTGACTGTGGTGCAGGTTGGACAGTGGGAAGTCGATGAGTTGATAGTTCCCCGCGAACGGCAGCGCCGGTTTGGCCCGCCGATCGGTCAACACCTCCATTCGGGAACCACGCCCACCGGCTTGCACGATCGCGAGAACATCAGAGTGCCGCATCACCCCAGTGTGCCCGAGAGCTCGGGCTGTACCGGGATGACTGATCGAGCGATGAGAAGGGAGAGCCCGGTGGAACGGACCGATTGCCTGGTGGTGGGCGGCGGCATCGTGGGTCTGGCCGTGGCCCATGCGGTGGCGGCGACCGGGCGCGAGGTGGTCGTTCTCGAGGCCGCCGACTCGGTCGGCACACAGACGACCTCGCGAAGTTCGGAAGTCATCCACGCAGGTATCTACTATCCCGAGGGCAGTCTGAAGGCGCGGTTGTGCGTGCGGGGACGCGAGCTCCTCACCCGGTACTGCGACGAGCACGGTGTTTCCTGGCGTCGCCCGGGCAAGCTGATCGTGGCCGTCGACGACGCCCAGACGGGCCGGCTCGATGTCCTGCTCCGGCACGGACACACGAACGGCGTCGGCGACCTGCGACGGATCGACGGCGTCGAACTCCACGAGCTGGAGCCAGACGTGCAGGGTGTGGCCGCCCTGCTGTCACCGTCGACCGGGATCGTCGACGTCGACGGGGTGGTCGGCGCCCTGCGCCGGGACCTCGAGTCTGCGGGCGGAGCTGTCGCGTTGCGCAGCAGGGTGATCGGCGGGCGCGTCGACAACGGCGGAGTCACCGTCGACACAGCCGAGGGTGGGTCGGCGTCGGCGCGCGTGCTGGTGAACTGTGCCGGACTGGGTGCGTGGGACGTGGCCCGATCGCTGGACGGGTTCGACGGTCCGGTCCCGCCGCGTCGCCTGGCGAAGGGCAACTACTTCGGATTGTCCGGTGCACGAGCGCCATTCCAGCACCTGGTGTACCCGGTGCCGGTCGATGGCGGTCTGGGGGTGCACTTCACGATGGACCTCGTCGGCGCGGCGCGGTTCGGTCCGGACGTCGAGTGGTTGGACGGTGATTCTGACGCTGGAGATCTCGACTACTCGGTCGACGAGACACGCCTGGCCGACTTCGAGGGATCGATCCGCCGATACTGGCCCGGATTACCCTCCGGCGCACTGGCTCCCGCGTACGCCGGCATCCGACCCAAGACCAGCGGCCCCGGCGAGGCGGCCGCGGATTTCGTCATCGACGGGCCGGCCACGCACGGGCACGCCGGGCTGGTCAATCTGTTCGGCATCGAGTCGCCCGGGATCACGTCGTGCCTGGCAATCGGCGAGTATGTGGTCGGGTTGATGGGCGGTGAGGCCCGGTGAGCGCTCACGATTTCCGTACGCGCTCACGATTTCCGGGTGAGCGGGAACGGAACTCGTGATCGCGACCGCCGGAGCTACGTGGCGTATTTGTAAGCGGCGCTCTGCTTCTCGCGTTTCTTCATGGCCTGGATCGCGTCGTGGTGGCGACGAGCGTGGTAGGCCAGCGGGAAGTAGATCGCACGCTCGGGCAGGGTGCGGTAGGCGAACCGCAGGCGGCGGTGGATCTTCTCGAGGTGGCGCTGCTCCTCGTCGGTCCAGGTCAGGCCGAGGATCTCGCGCACGCGCGGATCCATGACGCCCACGGTCGTGAGGTAGTTGAAGTCCTGAAACGGGACCGATGCGGTGGCGGCGACCTTCTTGACGGCCGGGCGCAGCGCCTTGGGCACCGCCTTCGGCACCGGCGGGGCGGCACGCATCTGCTCGATGAGTTCGATGGCGACCGGGTGGCGGACCAGCTTGTTCTCGATGAAGTCGTCGAAGTACTCGTCGAACTCCTCGAGGGTCTCCGGGTAGCCCTTCATCGGGACCTGGACGATCTTGGCGATGCGACGGTTGTCGCGCAGCAGTTCCTTGCGCTCGTCGAGGGTGAACTCACGCCCGAGGACGAGCGGCGCGGCGGTGGTCATGGTCGGGAACGCGGTCGCGATGACCCACGCGTAGGCCTCCGGGTTGAGCGCGCTGATGTGCTTGCCCTCGGCGTTGCGCATCTGCAGCGGCTGGTGCAGCTTCCGGAGGCGGTGCCCCTCGGCGATGGCTTCCTGACCGCCGTAGGTCCAGCGCAGCACCGAGTCGGCGGACCGGATCGCACGCCCCACCGGGTCCGTGCGGAACACCGAATACTTGCCGACGACGTCGCCGATCACCGGGTGCATCACCTGCATCACGAACGCCGCACCGTTGATCGGCAGGAACGTGTAGAGACCGGTGAGCTGCGCGGTGAGCGAGTCGGGTGGGATCAGCTCGATCTCGTCGTCGCGGTGGTTGATCAGGCGGTCGGTGTCCTCGAGTGCGGCGGCCGCCTGCTCGTCGTGTACCGCGGTCATGGTGCCCCCAACGTGGTTTTCGAAAGCTATTTCGACAACATTCGTAGTCAGATTACCGTAGGGGGCGTCGAAAACCCAGGTTTCGATGCTCAGACAGGGCCGATGATGACCGTGCGGGTGCCGAGGGCGCGCTCTCGCACGGTGAAGATGCGGGTGCCCTTCTTGCGGCCGGTGCGGATCTCGCTGAGATCCAGGCCGCCCGAGCGCAGACGCGCGTGGGTCGCCTCGACGTCGGTGGACCGCCAGGCGACACCCCACAGCGAGGTCGCGGCTGCGGTGGGCGGCTCGGTCGAGGTCACCGCGGTCACAACCTCGACGATGAGGTCGCCGGCACGGAAGAACAGCTGCCGGGCGTTGTCGCCGATCGGCTGATCGAGCCGGAAATCCAGGCCGAAGACGCCACCGAACAGCGCGACCGCCCGATCGCGGTTGTCGCAGGTGAAGACGAGGTGGTCCATCCCGGTCACGTCGGTGGCATGTGCCGACTCCCCCACGGCTTCGCGGGCGGTGACGCCGAGCGGGGTCGTCTCCCCGGTCACCCCGAGCGGCGACTCGACGACCGGGAAGCCGCGTCGGGTCAGCAGCCGGTGCATCGACGCGACATCGTCGACCGTGAAGTACACGCGGTGGCCGGCGTCCGCGTCACCCTCCTCGACGAGTCCCTGACGCAACCGGAGCTCGGTGTTACCGAGAACCACTCCCGGCGAATCGGGATCGGGCGCCCCGGAGAGGCCGAGAAGGATCTCGTGAGCACGGGCGGCGAGAGCAGGATCGGCACAGACGAGTTCGACGGTCGCGGTCGGGAACGGATTCGGCGGGATCACCGCTTCTTCTTACCCTTTCGCCTGCGAGGTGCCGGTGGGGCGGGCCGGTACGTCAGCTGCGCCGAGCTGGTGATGTGCCAGGCGCCGCACGTGCACTCGTAGTAGCGGAGAGACAGGGTGCCCAGTGCTCGCCGCTTGATGCGGTCGATGCCGTCGAGCGCATCGGCCGGCGACGAGAAGGGAAGCTTGTCCGGCGTCGGACACTCGGCCGTCTCGATCCGACGTTCCGATCGTGCCGCGGGGCGTCGGTGCATCAGCTCGTGAAACGCCGTCCGAGCCTCGATCTCGCGGTAGAACGATTCGAGATCGTCGTCGGAGAAGGGCACGGCCCGATTATCCCCTCACCGCGGATCGACGGCAGAACGCGCCCGGTGCGCGACTAGCGGGCCATCCACAGACGACGGCGGATGACCTCACGCATGCGTCGCAACTCGGCGGCGCTCAGAGCCTCCGGCGGATCGGCGTCGACGATCCGGTTGAGCTCGGCGAAGAAGTCTCGATCAGACAGCCCGAACTCCTCGATGATCTGCTTCGACGACCCGCCGCCCAGCGGGTACCAGTACTTCTCGAACTGGATCATCTGCTGCTGCCTGTCGTTCATTCCACCTCCAAATGTGCTGTTGCGACGTCGCGTCGGGACGGAAGCCCGGCGGCGCGAAAGTATGGGATCGTGCGTGACGCACATCACCGCCGTCGTCCTTTCTACACCTGTCGTCCGACAGTTGGGAGGACGAGACCCAGGGTGATTCGAATGTGTCTCAGAACGTTCACCGGAAGGTCATGAATTCCCGGCAAACCCCACTCGGGGAGACGTCAGGCGTTCACCGAGGACTGGGTCTCGGCGCGCCGGGAGTCGCGTCGGTTCGCGCGGATGCTGCTCGCCAGCGAGGCCCCGATGAACGCCACTCCGACGAGGCCGGTGACGATCTCGTCGATGTGATACTCCACGCCCAGGAGCAGGATGACGGCGAGCGCGCCGATCGCCCAGTGCGCCCCGTGCTCGAGGTACCGGTACTCCCCCAGCGTGCCCTTGCGCACGAGGTAGATCGTGATGGACCGGACGAACATCGCGCCGATGAAACCGAGGCCGAGAGCGATGATGATCGGATCCGAGGTGATCGCGAAAGCGCCGATCACGCCGTCGAAGGAGAACGACGCGTCGAGCACCTCGAGGTAGAGGAAGAGGAAGAACGCAGCCTTGCCGGTCGCCTTGGTCGCAGGGGTCGGGCCCGGTTCGTCGTGGCCCGGCCCGTCGGACATGAACAGCGAACTGAGTCCGTCGACGGTGATGTAGGTGACCATGCCGAGGATTCCGGCGACCAAGACCGTGGCCCGGATGTCGTCGGCAGCGAGGAACTCGCCGCAGAGCACGAGGGCGATCGACGCGAGCACGACCGGCAACTGGTCGAGCTTGCCGATCTTGGCCAGCGGACGTTCGAGCCACGTCAGCCAGGTGCGCTCCCGTTCGGTCAGCACGAAGTTGAGGAACAACAGCAACAGGAACATCCCGCCGAACGCGGCAATCTGCGGATGCGCGTCGGTCAGGATCGTCTCGTAGCTGGGTTGCCCGTCGGCGAAGTAGGCCTGCCCCTCCGGCGGAGGGTTGGTGGCCAGCCGCAGCGCCTCGGCCGGGTTCAACCCGCCGGTGATCCAGACGATGAGCAGCGGGAAGAGCAGGCGCATACCGAACACGGCGATCAGCACACCCACGGTCAGGAACATGCGCTGCCAGAACGCGGACATCCGCTCGAGGATCGTCGCGTTGATGACGGCGTTGTCGAAGGACAACGACACCTCGAGCACGCCGAGGATCGCGCACAACGCGAGCCCGGTCCAGCCCAGGTAGAGATACGCGATGGCCAGCGCCACCACCGAGACGACGGCGGACAGGCCGAAGATGCGGGCGATCACCGTAGCTTCTCGGCTTCCTTCGCGAGTTCGAGCAGAGTGTCGGTCAGCTCGGCCAGGACGTCGTGGTCGGCACGTTCGGCGACCGCGGTGCCGAGGTCCTCGGCAGCGCACCGCAGAGCGAACATGCGGTCGCCGAAGTCGGCGGCCTCGGCGGCCGACAGGATCACGGCGTCGGTGGGAATGGAGGTGCCCTCGAGCAGCGTTCTCTGTTCGTAGGCGCGTTGCCTGCACGAACGCTTGCAGTATTTGCGCCGCCGGCCGAGTTCGGAGTCGACCATCATCGACCCGCACCACGCACAGTTGTACGGGCGACGCCGGTGATGGGAGACCTGTTCCACATCGGAGACCGTACCCCGATGGGACGCCCGGAAACCGGGGTGGCACGTCGGGCGGCCGCCTCGGGTCAACACGGGTCGTCGGCGGGTGGCGAACCGCCATCGACATTGCGCGTAGAATGTTCCTGTTGACGACTCAGTTGGCTGCGTTCGAAGGTGAACGCCGCGTGAACACAGCTGATAGATCCGGCAAACTGAGAAATCTGACGAAGCTTTGAGAGGAACTGTTCATGGCAGATCGAGTACTTCGGGGTAGCCGCCTCGGCGCGGTGAGCTACGAGACCGATCGCGACCACGACCTCGCGCCGCGTCGCATCGTCCAGTACCGCACCGACAACGGTGAGATCTTCGACGTCCCCTTCGCCGACGACGCCGAGGTGCCGTCGAAGTGGCCGTGCAAGAACGGCATGGAAGGCACGATCCTCGAGGGCGCAGAGCCCGAGGAGAAGAAGACGAAGCCGCCGCGCACCCACTGGGACATGCTGCTCGAGCGTCGTAGCGAGGAAGAGCTCGAGGTGCTCCTCAACGAGCGTCTCGACCTGCTGAAGCAGCGTCGCAAGGGCATCGCGCACTGAGCCCCACCGCTTGACAGACAGATCGGCCCGGCAGGAACACCTGCCGGGCCGATCCGTTTGTCTGGTGCTGAGCTAGGAGTTCTTGACGATCCCCAGGCGCTCGAGGCGGCTCTGGATTCCCCAGCGCGCGACCATCGTGAAGGCCTCCGACATGACGCCACCACTCATCTTGGAGACGCCCAGCTCGCGTTCGGTGAACGTGATCGGCACCTCGCGAACGTCGAAACCGGCGCGCACTGTCCGCCAGGCCAGGTCGATCTGGAAGCAGTAGCCGGCCGACTCGACCGTGTCGAGCTGGATCTTCTCCAGCACGCTGCGTCGGTAGGCGCGGAAGCCGGCGGTGATGTCGTGCACCTTGGCGCCGAGCGCGACGCGGGCGTAGGTGTTGGCACCGCGCGAGAGGAACTCCCGATGCTTGGGCCAGTTCACGAGTTTGCCGCCGGGGACGTACCGGGAGCCGATGACGAGGTCCGCGCCGTCGTTGATGGCGTCGAACAGGCGGTGCAGCTGCTCCGGTGCGTGACTGCCGTCGGCGTCCATCTCGACGATGACCGGATAGTCGCGGCCCAGGCCCCACGCGAAACCGGCGAGGTAGGCCTTGCCGAGGCCGTCCTTCTCCTGGCGGTGCAGCACGTGGATACGACCGGCCTGCTCGTCCTTGAGAGCGAGTTCCTCGGCGACCTCACCGGTGCCGTCCGGACTGGAGTCGTCGACCACCAGCAGGTGCACGCCGGGCAGGGCGGCCTGGAGGCGTTCGACGATCACGGGCAGGTTGTCGCGCTCGTTGAACGTCGGCACGACGACCAGTGCGCCCGCTCCGTCGGCGCCGACCACCGGCTGCGGCGCGTCGCCTGACTGCCGCTGTCCTGCCGAGGCGTCAATCCCCGATGCCATCGAGCTCCT
Source organism: Gordonia sp. GONU (assembly GCF_024733855.1). NCBI lineage: Bacteria > Bacillati > Actinomycetota > Actinomycetes > Mycobacteriales > Gordoniaceae > Gordonia > Gordonia sp. GONU. Next base: position 94,565 of record NZ_JANRHB010000007.1, on the reverse strand, counting down.
TAAATGTCACCGGACGCCCGTGCGGCGTCCCTGCGTGGCTTGAGTGTGAACCTAGTACGCGAGGCCAGCGCAAACAAAAGACCGGCCACGGCCACGACGATCGCGAGGACCTCCGGCCACATCCCGAGACGGGTGGCGAGGGTCGTCCCGTCGTGGAGCGGCAGCGTGCTGGTCAGCACATCCGAGGCGAAGACGCCGGATTGTTCGGTGATCGAGCCGTCGGCGTCGATGATCGCGCTCACACCGCTGGTCGCGGCGACGACCACAGCACGTCCGTGTTCGACGGCACGCACCTGCGACATCGCCAGCTGCTGGTACGTCATCTCGGTGCGACCGAAGGTCGCGTTGTTGGTGGGAACGAACAGCATCTGTGCCCCGTCGCGGATGGACTGGCGCGCCGCGCGGTCGAAGGCGACCTCCCAGCACGTCGCGACACCTACGGTGACCTCACCCGAGCGGCCCGGCACGTCCACGACGGTGGGACCGGTGCCCGGCTTGAAGTTGCCGGCCATGTCCGCATACGACGAGAAGAGACGGAAGAACGAGCGCCAGGGCAGGTACTCGCCGAACGGTTGCACGATGTGCTTGTCGTAGCGGTCGACCGGTCCCTTGTCCCCGTCCCAGACGAGCACCGAGTTCGTCGGGCGTCCGTCGGAGTTGCGGATCAGGGTGCCGACGAGGATCGGGGCGCGGACCGCCTCGGAGGCGGCGGTGATCTCGGCGGCGGCATCGGCGTTGTCCAGCGGTGAGATGTCCGAGGCGTTCTCCGGCCACAGCACGAAATCGGGCGGGGCGGCGAGGCCGGCGTCGATCGCCTGGGCATAGCCGATGGTGGTGCGCACATGGTTGTCGAGCACGGCACGACGCTGTGCGTTGAAGTCCAGGCCGAGTCGCGGCACGTTGCCCTGGACCGCCGCGATGTGCACCGACTTCGACGAGATGGTGCGGTCGATGGTGGCCGGGGTCAGCGCGATCGCCGCCACGGGTGCGAGCAGCGCGATGGCGACGGCGAGCGTCGCGACCCGCACGAACCCCGACGGCTGGTCACCGGTGAGCGCCGCCGCCGATCGGGCGGACCGGCGATAGGCGGAGACCAGGATGATCAGCAACCAGGCGACCGACGCGCCGAACAGCGCGACGCCGGCGGACAGCCCGGGGGCGCCCAGTAGGGATGCCAAAGGCAGCAGCGGCCCGTCGACCTGGCTGAAAGCAGTTCTCCCCCACGGGAACCCGCCGAACGGGAACGCCGATCGCACGGCCTCGACGAGCACCCAGGAGAGCATGAACCAGACCGGCGGGACCGGGAGTCGCATGGTGACGGTGGCGATCGCGCCGAACAGGGCGAGGTACCCGGACAGCAGCACCGACAACGCGAGCCACGGTAGCGGCCCGACGTAGACACCGATCCACGGCAGCAGCGGGATGAAGAAGGCGAGCCCGAAGACGAAGCCGACCCATGCACCCGTGCGCACCCGCGGGCGCCGCACGTACAGCGCGGTGAACAGCACACCCAGCCCGAAGACCGCGAGGAACCACCAGTTGCGGGGCGGGAAGGCGGCCCACATCGCCAGACCGGCGACGATCGCGGCCAGGGTACGGAGACTCCAGTCCCAGGTCAGGGTGAAGCGACGTGCACGCGCCTCGGTCTCCTCGTCGGACGTCATCGTGTCGGTGGTGTTCACCCGGCGTCCCGGTCGTAGAGGACCTGTCCGCGGTGCACGGTCCGGACGCACCGCGGCAGCTCAGCTCCCGGGGAGACGTCCGGCAGGGCGGGCACGCGCGAACGCGGGTCGGTGGACCAGCGTTGCACCTTCTCGTGGGAGCCGGCCACGACGAGGTCGTCGACCTCCCACACGGCGTAGCTCGCGGGCGCTCCGGGGGTCAGGGTGCCGGTGAGGCCGTCGTTGATGCCGCCGGCGCGCCAGCCGCCGCGGGTGGCCGCCGCGAAGGCGCCGCGTGCCGAGATCGCGTTGGTGGGCTGGTGATGGTGGACCGCGGCACGGATCGTCGACCAGGGGTCGATCGGCGTGACCGGAGCATCGGACGAGAATGAGAGCGCCACACCGGTTTTCGCGAGCATCGCGAAGTCGTTGAGGGTGGCCGCGCGGGCCTTGCCGAGCCGGGCGTCGTAGAGGTCGCCCGCACCGCCCCATTCGGCGTCGAAGTGCGGTTGCATGCTGGCGATGACGCCGCAGCGGGCGAGGACCTCCGCGTCGCGGGCGGTGACCATCTCGGCGTGCTCGAGCCGGTGGGCGCAGCGGGCGATCGCCGGGGTGCCCAGCTCGTCGGCGAGTTCGGTGAGCGCGGCGACGACGGCACCGGTGGCGGCATCGCCGATGACGTGGAACCCGGACTGGATACCGGCGAGCGTGCAACCGCGGAGGTGATCGCGGATGGTTTCCATGTCGAGGTAGCTGATGCCGCGGGTGTCCGGGGCGTCGGTGTACGGCTCGTTGAGCCACGCGGTGTGTGATCCGATCGCGCCGTCGATGAAGAGGTCGCCGCCGAGGGCGTGGGCGCGGGTGATGGTCATGAGCTCGGCCGCGTGATCGGCGTCGGTGACGGTCTGTCCCCAGTAGCGGCGGATTTCGACGGGGTGGTCGAGGTCGGCGATCGCCAGGAAGTCGTCCATGCCGCTGATGTCGGGGCCGCCGTTCTCGTGGACGGCGACGACCCCGTGCGCGGCGGCAACGTCGAGCGCACGTCGCTGCGCCCGCTCACGATGTGCGGCAGTGACGAGGAGACGGGCTGCACCGCGGACGAGATGATGCGCCTCGGCAACGAGCGGCTCTTCCGGGTGGTAGCCGACGGCGTCCGCGAGCTCCGGCACCAGGCGACGGAGAGCGGTCGAGGCGACCGCGGAGTGCTCGTCGACCCGGGCGAGGTACACGGGGCGGGCGCCGACCACGGCGTCGAGTTCGCTGGTCGTCGGGAAGCGGCCGTCCTCGGGTTCGGGGCCATCCCAGGTCGAGTCGTCCCAGCCGAGACCCCAGAGCAGGTCACCCTCCTCGTGGCCGGCCGCGGCGTCGTCGGCGATCGTCTTCGCGACGAGTCGCAGACAGTGCGTCCGGCTGGTCGCCTCGTTGAGGGTGAGACCGTCGAGCGAGAGCCCGGTCGACGTGAGGTGCACGTGCGAGTCGACGAAACCCGGGCTGACGAACAACCCGTTCAGGTCGATGATCTCGGCATCCGGGTGGAGGGCCCGGCCGATGTCATCGGTGCCGACCCACACCACCACCCCATCGGTGATGGCCATCGCGGTCGCGTCGGGGGCGGCCGCCGAGTACACGGCACCGCCGAGGAGCAGTTGGGTTGCCACGATCGTTCAGTCTGCCTTGCCGTGAGTGAATGTGGCCGAGAGGGGTAGGGCGGACGGTCCCAGGTCAACGAGTGGGTGGGAGCTGCGGGGTGGTCATCTGTGGAGATGCCGCGCCGAAGCCTGTTTCGGGCGTGTCCGACTCGACAACCGTGCCATCGACGACGGTCGCGCCACCTCCGCGGATTCCGCCGCCGTAGATGCCGGTGGCGTACAGGCCCGCGCGGTCCATCGCCGTGGCCATCCGCCGCGCTCCCACGGCCACCACGACCGGACGCATCACCTTGCGGGTCGGCGGGAACAGCAGCAGGATGCCTGCGACGGTCGACACGACCCCGGGGACGACCAGCAGGATCGTCGACGTGGCGACCAGGGCGGTGTCGGCGAGCGGGGCCCGGGCGTCCACCTCGTTGTTGGCCGCCCGCCGGAGCTCGCCGAAGACCTTGCGGCCCTGCCAGCGCAGCGTCAGGAACCCGAGGACGCCGGCCGCGATACTGATCAGCACCGCCCAGCCGAACCCGAGTGTCACCGCCATCGCCACGAAGGCGGCGATCTCCAGCAGCGCATACACGGCGAAGTAGCGGAGTGCCATGGTCGTCTCACCTGTCTTTCGGTGCCTTGTGGGCACCCTCGGTGTCAGGGTCTGGCGGTGTAACGAACGAGGCGGCGATTTTTCTCCCGAAGGGTCGAGAGGCTCAACCAGCAGGCGTCTCGCCCCGGGCCTCGATGTCACCCTCGGTCTGCAGGTAGACGTTGCGCAGCGCGTCGAGGAGTTCGGGGGGTGGTTCGCGCCACATGTCCCGTTCGACGGCCTCGAGCAGCCGTTCGGCGATCCCGTGCAGCGCCCAGGGGTTGGACTGCTGCATGAATTCCTGGTTGGTCTCGTCCAGGACGTAGGACTCGGTGAGTTTCTCGTACATCCAGTCGGCGACGACGTCGGTGGTGGCGTCGTAGCCGAAGAGATAGTCGACGGTCGCGGCCATCTCGAAGGCGCCCTTGTATCCGTGGCGCTGCATCGCCGAGATCCAGCGCGGATTGACGACGCGGGCCCGGAAGACGCGGGCGGTCTCCTCGGACAGCGTGCGGGTGCGCACCGAATCGGGCCGGGTGCTGTCGCCGATGTAGGCCTCCGGCGAGGTACCGGTCAGCGCGCGCACGGTCGCGACCATGCCGCCGTGATACTGGAAGTAGTCGTCGGAGTCGGCGATGTCGTGCTCACGGGTGTCGGTGTTCTTGGCGGCCACCGCGATCCGTCTGTAGGCGGCGCGCATGTCGTCGACCGCGGGCACACCGTCGAGACCGCGACCGTAGGCATAGCCGCCCCACTCCGTGTACACGCGCGCCAGGTCCTCGTCGCTGCGCCAGTCGCGGGAATCGATGAGTTGCAGGATTCCGGCACCGTACGTTCCGGGCTTGGAGCCGAAGACGCGGGTGACGGCGCGACGACGGTCGCCGTGTTCGGCCATCGACGCACGGACGTGGGCGGCGACGAAGTTCTGCTCGTCGGGTTCATCGGCGGCAGCGGCAAGCGCGACCGCGTCGTCGAGCATCGCCACCACATGAGGGAAGGCGTCCCGGAAGAACCCGGAGATGCGGACGGTGACATCGATGCGCGGGCGCCCGAGTTCGGCGAGGTCGATCGGTTCGAGATCGACGACGCGGCGCGACATCTCATCCCAGACCGGCATCACGCCGAGCAGGGCGAGGACCTCGGCGACGTCGTCGCCGGACGTACGCATCGCACTCGTCCCCCACACCGACAGCCCGACCGACGCCGGGTGGTGGCCGTGGTCGGCGACGTAGCGTTCCAGCAGCGAGTCGGCCATTGCGCGGCCGGTCTCCCACGCCAGCCGCGAGGGCACGGCCTTCGGGTCGACCGAGTAGAAGTTGCGGCCGGTCGGCAGGACGTTGATCAGTCCGCGCAGCGGGGATCCGCTGGGGCCGGCGGGGATGAAGCCGCCGTCGAGGGCGTGCAGTACGCGGGGCACCTCGCCGGAGGTCTGCCGCAGGCGAGGAACCACCTCGGTGGCCGCGAATCGCAGGACGTCACCGACCGCGTCGGGCAGCCCGGCGGCGGCCTCGGCGACGGCGGCCGGCGACCAGTCGTCCTTCGCGCACGCGGCGACGAGGTCGCGGGCCTGCACCTCGACGGCATCCACGGTCCCGCGTTCGGCGGTCCCGTCCTCGACCAGGCCGAGCGCCTCACGGAGTCCGGGGAGCGCGGACGTGCCGCCCCACAGCTGCCGGGCGCGCAGCATCGCGAGAACGAGGTCGACCTCGGCGTCGTCGCGCGGCGCCTCGCCGAGAACGTGCAGGCCGTCGCGGATCTGGACGTCCTTGATCTCGCACAGCCAGCCGTCGACGTGCAGCAGCATGTCGTCGAAGACCTCTTCGTCGGGACGTTCGGTGAGCCCGAGGTCGTGGTCCATCTTCGCGGCGGTGAGGAGCGTCCAGATCTGCTGGCGGATCGCGGGCAGCTTCGCCGGGTCGAGGGCGGAGATGTTCGCGTGTTCGTCGAGCAACTGTTCGAGCCGGGCGATGTCGCCGTAGGACTCGGCACGGGCCATCGGCGGGATCAGATGGTCGACGAGCACCGCGTGGGCCCGACGCTTGGCCTGCGTCCCCTCCCCCGGGTCGTTGACGAGGAACGGGTAGATGAGCGGGAGGTCGCCGAGCGCGGCGTCGGTTCCGCAGTTGGCCGACATGCCGAGGTTCTTGCCCGGCAACCATTCGAGGTTGCCGTGTTTGCCGACGTGCACGATCGCGTCGGCTCCGAAACCGGCCAGGTGTCCGTCGGACTGCAGGGCGGCGATCCACCGATACGACGCCAGATAGTGATGCGACGGGGGCAGATCCGGGTCGTGGTAGATCGCGACCGGATTCTCTCCGAAACCGCGCGGCGGCTGCACCATGATGGCGATGTTGCCGAAAGTCAATGCGGCGACGACGATGTCGCCGTCAGGATTGGCCGACCGGTCGACGAACAGCTCGCCCGGTGCCTCGCCCCAGTGTTCGACGACCGCACTGCGCAGATCCTCCGGCAGCGTGTCGAACCACGCGCGGTACTCCGCGGCGGGCAGCCGGATCGGATTGGCGGCGAGGGTCTCCTCGGTCAGCCAGTCCGGGTCCTGTCCGCCGGTGGCGATGATCTCGTGGATCAGCGCATCCGAATCGTCTTCTGCCAGGCCGGGTATCGCATCCGGCCCCGATTGCGGTCCGAGGTCGTAGCCGGCCGCACGCAGCGCGGCGAGAAGCCGGAGCAGGCTGCGCGGGGTGTCGAGGCCGACGGCGTTGCCGATGCGTGCGTGCTTCGTCGGGTACGCCGACAGCATGATGGCGATGCGCTTGTCCGCGACGGGGATCCGGCGCAGCCGTGCGTGCGACACGGCGATACCCGCCACCCGGGCACAGCGTTCGGGATCCGGCTGGTACCACGGCAGGCCGTCGTCGTCGAACTCCTTGAACGAGAACGGGACCGTGATGATCCGGCCGTCGAACTCCGGCACCGCGACCTGCGTCGCGACATCGAGTGGTGAGAGACCGTCGTCGCTCGCCTCCCAGTCCGCCCGCGAACCGGTGAGGCAGAGGCCCTGCAGGATCGGGATGTCGAGGGCCGCGAGCCGTTCGATGCTCCACGCCTCGTCGTCGCCGCCGGCCGACGCGGTCGCCGGGGTCGCTCCCCCGGCGGCCAGGACGGTGACCACGAGGGCGTCGGCCGTGCCGAGCAACTCGATGAGGTCGTCGGGTGCCGTGCGCAACGAGGCACAGAACACCGGCAACGACCGGGCGCCGCGGTCCTCGATGGCGCGACAGAGGGCGTCGATGTAGCGGGTGTTGCCGGCCAGGTGCTGGGCGCGGTAGTAGAGCACCGCGATGGTGGGCGCGTCCGATGCCGCCTCTTCGCTCGCCGCACGCTCCAGGATTCCCCAGGCGGGCGTCTGTTGCGGTGGTTCGAACCCGTGACCGGTGAAGAGCACGGTGTCGGAGAGGAAGTGGTGCAGGTTGACCATGTTCGCGACGCTGCCGGCGGCGAGATAGTCGTGGGCCTGGGCGACGACACCGGCCGGCACCGACGAATGCGCCATCAGGTCCGGGTCCGGCTGCTGTTCGCCCGAACAGACCACGAGTGGTTTCCCGGTCGCCTCGACCGCCGCGAGTCCCTCTTCCCAGGCGCGGGTACCGCCCAGGATGCGGACCACGATCAGGTCCGCATCGGCGGCGAGCGCCGGGATCTCGTCGACGAGGATCCTCGAAGGATTGGCGCCGCGGACGCTCACCTCGGAGTTCGCATCGCTCGCGGCCGCCGCGGTCAGCAGATCGGTGTCCGAGGTCGAGAGCAGCAGGATCATCGTTTCTCCTCGCCGGGTTGTCGCGCCCGGTGTGTCAGGTGTGGGCGAGGGACTGGTCTGGCTGGGGCCCCGGCAGGACCGAAACCCATCACAGTGGCGCGACCGCGCCGGATTCTCACCGGCTTCAGCCCGCTCGCGGTTGGGTCTCAGCCTACGGCGGCCCATCCGGGAACCCCTCACCTGGGCCGGTCGTACGCTTGTGGGATGACCGAGGCGCCGGACCCCGCCCCCGAGACAGCGATCCGAGAGTCCACGGACCGCTGTCCCGGCGTGTTCAGCACCCACGCGGCGCAGGACGGTGCGCTGGCCCGAATCCGGCTCCCCGGAGGCCGGATCCGGTCTGATCAGCTCGCCACCCTGGCCCAGGCGTCGGCCGCCCACGCCGACGGGTTCCTGGAGCTGACCGCCCGCGGGAATCTCCAGTTGCGCGGGATCACCGACGTCGGCGCCGTGGCCGACGCCGTGGTGACCGCCGGACTCGCACCGAGCTCGTCACACGACAAGGTGCGGAACATCGAGGTGAGCCCCCTGACCGGGCGCATCGGCGGCATCGCCGACGCCGGTCCGCTGGCCGCCGCTCTCGACGATGCCCTGCGTGCCGATCCCGCGGCGACCTCGATCTCGGGACGCTTCCTGTTCGGGTTCGACGACGGCCGAGGTGACATCCGGCACCGCGGCGCCGACGCGTGTGCGGTGGTGCGCGCGGCGGAGCCCGTGGTCGCCGACATCCTGGTCGGTGGGGTCGCCGTCGGATCCGTCGACGGTGTCGACGGGATCGTCGACGCCATGATCGGGGTGGCGGCCGGCCTGAACGAGGTGGCTCCGGGTGCGTGGCGCATCGGTGACCTGGGCGCCGAGGACCGGGGCCGGCTGGAGAGGCTCGTCGCGGCGAGCCTGGCACCGGTTGTCGGATCCGACGACGACGCCGTGCCGAACCCGACCGAGCCGATCGTCGGCTGGTTCGACCAGGACGACGGGTCGGTGTTGCTCGGATCGGTCGTGGAACTCGGACGCCTGCCCGCACGTCTCGCCGAGTTCATCGCCGCGGTCGAGTCGCCGGTCGTGTTCACCCCGGACCGTGAGATCCTCATCTGCGACCTGGGCGAGGGTGTCGCCGAGACCGTGGTGCGGGTTCTCGCGCCGATGGGACTGATCTTCGACGCGAACTCGCCGTGGGCGAGGGTCAGCTGCTGCGTCGGCGCCCCCGGCTGTGCATCGGCCCAGGCCCCGGTGCGCGAGGACCTGCTCGTGCATGTCGAGGCAGGACTTCCGGTGGGTGATCGCGAGCACTGGGTCGGTTGTGAGCGGCGCTGTGGCTCCCCCGCCGGCCCGCATCTGTCGGTGCAGGCCACGCCCGACGGCGGTTACGACCGACGTCGCCGCTAGGCTCGTGCGCACCATGACCGAGTACTTGCGCGACGGCGCCGCGATCTATCGCCAGTCCTTTGCGACGATCCGGGAGGAGTCGGATCTGTCCGCCTTCGCCCCTGACGTGGCGACCGTGGTCGTACGGATGATCCACGCCTGCGGACAGACCGACCTCACGCGCGACGTCGTCGCGACCCCCGGGGTCGTCCGGGCGGCCCGCGGGGCGCTCGAAGCCGGGGCACCGATCCTCTGCGACGCGTCGATGGTGGCCTCCGGCATCACCCGCAAGCGGCTGCCCGCCGACAACGAGGTGCTCTGCCACCTCTCCGAACCCACCCTTCCCGCTCTGGCCGAGGAGATGGGGACGACGAGAACCGCTGCCGCCCTACAGTTCTGGTTGCCTCGCCTCGACGGCGCGGTCGTCGCGATCGGCAATGCCCCGACGGCACTGTTCGCACTGCTCGACATGATCGACGAGGGCGCTCCCCGCCCGGCGGCGATCGTCGGCGCACCCGTCGGCTTCGTCGGTGCCGCGGAGTCCTGCGAAGCCCTCGCCGCCCGCACCGACCTCGAGTTCATCACGGTCACCGGCCGCCGGGGCGGGTCGGCGATCACCGCCGCCGCCGTCAACGCGCTCGCCACCCCCCAGGAGTGAATGTGCCTGCAGTCGTGAACGAAACAACTCCGCAACGAACAGGCGATCAGGGCAAGCTCTGGGGAATCGGTCTGGGCCCCGGCGACAGCGAGCTGATGACCGTCAAGGCCGCGCGAGTGATCAGCACGGCCGACGTGGTCGCGTATCACTGTGCGCGGCACGGCAACAGCATCGCACGCTCGGTCGCCGAACCGTACCTGCGCGACGGGCAGACCGAAGAGCGGCTCATGTACCCGGTCACCACCGAGACCACCGACCATCCCGGTGGCTATCAGGGAGCGCTCGACGACTTCTACGCCGACAGCGCGGAACGGCTGGCCGTCCATCTGCGCGCCGGCCGGGACGTGGTCCTGCTCGCCGAGGGGGATCCGCTCTTCTACAGCTCCTACATGCACATGCACAAACGGCTCTCGCCGCACTTCGATGCGGAGATCGTGCCCGGGGTGACCTCGGTCAGCGCGGCGTCGGCGGCCACCGGCGTGCCGCTCGTCGAGGGCGACGAGACACTCACGGTGGTGCCGGGCACGGCGTCGACCGAGGAGCTGCTCTTCCGTTTCCGGTCGGCCGATGCCGTCGTGGTGATGAAACTGGGCCGCACCTTCGAACGGGTGCGAGAGGCGTTGCGGGAGGCGGGCCGGCTCGACGAGGCGTTCTATGTCGAACGGGCCTCGACCACCGTCGAGCGAGTGCTTCCCGCATCGGAGGTGAATCCGGCTGAAGTGCCGTACTTCTCGATCCTCGTGATTCCCGGGCGACGGAACAATCCACGCTTCGAGGCGGAGCCGGTACCAGGCGAACTCGTGGTCGTCGGCCTCGGGCCCGGTCACGACAGTTGGACCACGCCGGAGGTGCGCACCGAACTGGCCACGGCCACCGACCTCGTCGGCTACACGACCTATCTCAAGCGGGTGACGCCACGACCCGGTCAGCGCGTCCACGCGAGTGACAACCGGGTCGAGTCCGAACGTGCCGAGTTCGCACTCGATCTCGCCCGACGGGGTGCGCGCGTGGCGGTCGTGTCGTCGGGTGATCCCGGCGTGTTCGCGATGGCGGCCGCGGTGGCCGAGGTGGCCGCCGAACCGCAATGGCACGACGTCCCGGTGCGGGTGGTTCCCGGTGTCACAGCGGCCACCGCGGTGGCCGCTGCCGTCGGGGCGCCTCTGGGCCACGACTTCGCGGTGATCTCGCTGTCCGACCGGCTCAAGCCGTGGTCGGTGATCGACCGTCGCATCCGTGCCGCCCTGGCAGCCGACCTGGTCATCGCCATCTACAACCCCGGATCGGCGAGCCGGGCATGGCAGGTCGGAGCCCTCAAACACACTCTTCTGCAGACGGTTTCGCCCGACCGCGTCGTCGTCCTCGGTCGCGACGTGGGCGGTCCCGAGCAGACGCTGACCACGACCACGGTCGCCGACCTCGACCCGGACGTCGTCGACATGCGGACACTGCTCCTCATCGGTTCCTCGGCCACCCGGGTGGTGCCCCGGGCCGCGGGTCCCCTGGTGTTCACGCCCCGACGGCACACTCCGGCCGATGAGCCGGAACAGGTTTCAGCCGAGCAGCCGCTCGAGCCAAGCCTCGGCGGCAGCGACGTCTGAGACCGCCGGAACGTCGGGTTCGGTCGGCCGGTCGACGACGATCACCTCGATGCCCAGGGTTGCGGCGGCGTCGAGTTTCGCCTTCGTGAGTGATCCGCCGCTGTTCTTGGTGACGAGCAGGTCGATCCGGTGCTCCCGGAGCAGGGCCAGTTCGGAGTCGTAGTCGTAGGGCCCGCGCGAACGCAGGATCTCTCTGCGCGCAGGGAGTTCCGAGGTCGGCGGATCGACCACCCGGATCAGGAACCACACATCATCGACATCGGCGAACACGCCGACGTCCTGACGTCCCGTGGTCAGAAGAACTCGCGTGCCGCGGCGTCGTACCTCGTCGGCGGCAGCGGCGAGATCCGGTACCTGTACCCAGTGGTCGGATTCGGTCGGGACCCAGGGTTCACGACGCAGGCGGAGCAGCGGCACACCGAGGTCGGACGCGGCCTGCGCAGCGTTGCGGGTGATGGTGGCCGCGAAGGGGTGGGTGGCGTCGACGACGGCGTGAATACCATTGCCGCGCAGCCACTCCCGCAATCCTTCGACACCGCCGAAGCCGCCGATCCGGACCGGACCGACCGGCAGTCGCGGATCGGCGACGCGCCCGGCGAGTGAGCTGATGACGGACCACCCCGCCTCGGTCAGGGACGCTGCCAGCGCCCGGGCCTCGCCGGTGCCGCCGAGGATGAGGATCTGTTCGTCGGTCATCGGTGCGGTGTCTCGCGGAGTTTGGCCATCCGGGCGTGGGAGTACAGGTAGCTGTCGGTGACCTCGGGATGTGCCGCCGCGTCGAGGACCCGGCCGACGAAGATGACCGCGGTCTTGCGGATGTCGGCGGCCTGGAGGGTCTCCGGCAGTCGATTCAGCGGGCAGCGCACCACCTGCTGGTTCGGGCGGCTCGCGAAGGAGACGGTCGCCGTGGGACATTCCGGCCCGTAGTGCGGTGTCAGCGCATCGACGATCTGCTCGGCCCGGTGGGCGGCCAGATGCAGGGCGAGCGTCACGCCGGTCGCGGCGAGACGTGCGAGATCCTCGCCGGCGGGCATGTCGGTCGACAGCGTCGACACGCGGGTGATGAGCAGGCTCTGCCCAACACCCGGGACGGTCAGTTCGGTGTCGAGCGCAGCGGCGGCCGCGGCGAAGGCCGGTACCCCTGGCACGATCTCATACGGAATACCCCGGGCACGGAGTTCTCGTTGCTGTTCGGCCAGCGCCGAATAGATCGACACGTCGCCGGAATGCAGGCGGGCGACGTCGTGTCCGCGATCGTGGGCGGCGACGATGTGGTCGACGATGTCGGACAGCGGCATCCGCGCGGTGTCGACGAGGACGGCATCGCCGGGACACGATTCCAGCAGCTCGTCGGGTACCAGCGACCCCGCGTACAGACAGGTGCGGCACTCCCCCAGCAAACGCGCGCCGCGCAGCGTGATGAGGTCGGGCGCCCCGGGTCCGGCGCCGATGAAGTAGACGGTCACGACGTGAGCCCCGTTTCTTGCGCTGGGTCGTCTTTGGTTGCGGCCCACTGGATGATCGGTAGCGCCGGCCGCCAGGTGGTCATGGTCCCGAGGGGTGCGACGGTCTCCACGGACAGACGCCGCAGGGTGCCGCCGCGTTCGGCGTGCCACCGGACAAGGATCTCCTGGTTCTCCACGGTGACGGCGTTCACCACGATCCGCCCCGACGGTCGCAGTGCGTTCCACGCGGCGGTCAGGACCTCGTCGTCGAGGCCGCCGCCGATGAACACCGCATCGGGAGACGACGCGTCGGCGAGGGCGTCGGGCGCGGCGCCTCGTAGCGACAGGCGATGACCGACGCCGTGCCGGCGCGCGTTGCCCGTCAGCCGTTCGGCGCGGTCCGCGTTCTGTTCGAAGGAGATCGCCCGACCTCGCTCGTCGGCGCGCAGCCATTCGATGGCCACGCTTCCGGACCCGGAGCCGATGTCCCAGAGGAGTTGCGGCCCTGCGGGTTCGAGCGCCGCCACGGTGACCGCCCGGATGGTGGACTTGGTGATCTGACCGTCGTGGGCGTAGGTGTCGTCCTCGCGACCGGGCATCCGGCTGCGACGCGGTCCGACACACTCGACCGCCACGATGTTGAGCGGGTCGACGGCAGGGTGCGCCCAGGATTCGGCGGACGCGGACCGGATGCGCTCGTCCGGTCCGCCGAGTTGTTCGAGCACGGTCAGCGTCGAGGCGCCGAATCCGTTGTGCACGAGGAGGTCCGCCACGGCTGTCGGGGTCGTGGCGTCTCGGCTGAGGACGAGGAGACGTCCTCCGCCGGTGGCCTCGGTGAGAGCCACCTCGGGATCGGCGGTCACGGCACTGACGATCCGCGTCGTGGCAAGGTCCCACCCGAGACGCGCGCATGCCAGGCTCGCGCTCGACACCGCCGGGAACACCTGCACTCGATCGGCCCCCACACGGGCGACGATGCTCGCACCGACGCCATGGAACATCGGATCGCCGCTGGCCAGGATGTGGGTGCGTCCGGTGCTGTTCGCGAGCACTTCGGTGAGGTGTTCCGACATCGGCGACCGCCACGGCTCCCGCGCGCCGGCAAGCTCGTTCGCCCCGTCGTCGAGGAGTGCGAGTTGCCTTGGTGCACCGTAGATCACCTCGGCACCGCGGAGTTCCTCGCGTGACATGTCGGCCAGTCCGCGCCACCCGTCGGCACCGATGCCGACGATGACGAACCGCGCTGCGGCGGCCGAGTCGGCCGGTGTGGATCTCATCGCGGCAGTCTCCGCCAGACCGCGCGTGGGAGCAGACGCATGCCGAAGAAGACCGGCCGCAACGCCGCCGGGATCCAGACCTCACCGCGGCCCCGGCGATACGCGCGGGCAACCGCGTCGGCGACCTGGTCGGGGGTCTTCGACATGGGTGCGGGCTTCACCCCGGACTCCATCAGCTCCTTCGTCATCGCGCCGATCACGAAGCCGGGACGGGCGATCAGCATTCGGACGCCGGTGCCGTGCAACGAATCCGACATGCCACTGGCGAAGCCGTCGAGGCCGGCCTTGGTGGAGCCGTACACATAGTTGGCTCGGCGCACCCGGATTCCGGCGACCGAGGAGAAGACGATGATCGTGCCCGAGCCCTGTTCTCGCAGCGCGGCGGCGAGCGGGATCAGCACACTGACGTGTGCGTAGTAATCCGTGTGCGCGATCTGCAGGGCATGCGCGACATCGGCTTCCGCGCGGGCCTGATCGCCGAGGATCCCGAACGCGATGATCGCGATCCCGATCGGTCCGAACTCCATGACCAGGGAGGCGATGAGGCCGGGATGACTGTCGGTGTCGTCGGCGTCGAAGGCCACGGTGTGGACGGCCGTCGCGCCCGCGTCGAGCAGCAGCGCGGTCTCTCGGGCGAGGTCGTCGGGCCGGCGCGCGGCGAGCACGACCGTCCTGCCCTCGGCCAGGCGTTGCGCCGTGGCCACACCGATCTCACTCCGTCCGCCGAACAGGACGAGCGAACCCGGAGATGTGTCAGACGCCATGCACAGCAGTATCGCACCAGCCCCGGCCCGCCCCGGCCACCCCACCGGCGCTAGCGTGGCAGCCATGTCACGTACCGCTGCCGACGTCGGCCCTGCCGCTGTCGAGTTCCTGACCGAACGCCATCTCGGCACCCTCACGACGGTGCGCGCCGACGGGACACCGCATTCGGTCGCGGTGGGCTTCACCTGGGATCCCGAAGCCGGGCTGGCGCGGGTCATCACCTTCGACGGCAGTCAGAAGGTGCGCAACGTCGAACGGGGTGGCTATGCGGCGGTGACGAATGTCGACGGCCCGCGCTGGCTGACCCTGGAGGGTCCGGCGCGGGTCAGCCGCGAACCCGAACGCGTCCGCGAGGCGGAACAGCGCTACGCGCAGCGGTACCGGCAGCCCAAGCCGAACCCGCGACGCGTCGTCATCGAGATCAGCGTGGCGAAAGTGCTCGGATCGGCCTCGCTGTTCGGATGACCTCGATACGCGGCGTCCTCGCTACGCTCGGTCGTCGCTACTCGGCCAGCAGAGGAACGCGGCGTCCTCGCTACGCTCGGTCGTCGCTACTCGGCCAGCAGAGGAACGCGGCGTCCTCGCTGCGCTCGGTCGTCGCTACTCGGCCAGCAGAGGAACGCGGCGTCCTCGCTGCGCTCGGTCGTCGCTACTCGGCCAGCAGAGGAACGTGGCGTCCTCGCTACGCTCGGTCGTCGCTACTCGGCCAGCAGAGATGGGCGTCGCCACCCGACGGCAGAGTCGACGCCCCCGACCAGAGATGGGCGCCGCCACCCGGCCAGCGGATGCGCGCCAGCCAGCAGGGGTTGCGCCGCCAGCCAGCAGTGGAGGCGCGCGCCGGGGGTCGCTGGTTGAGCCGGTAGCGAGCGAAGCGAGCCACCGCGTCGAAACCTCGCCTCCACCCTGACCGAACCGGTCGGCAGAGCCTGCGGGCAGACGGATTTCGACGCGACGCCTCGCTACGCTCGGTGTCGGCTCAACCCGCATGGGGTTGCCTGGTCTGAGCCGGCAGAGGAGGCGCACGCCGGCCGGTTGGCGGCGGGAGCGCGTGACCTACAGCTGCACCAGCTCGTGCGGGCGATTGTTGACGGATTCGCAGCCATCCTCGGTGACCACGACGATGTCCTCGATGCGGGCACCCCAGTGGCCGGAGAAATACACCCCGGGTTCCACGCTGAACGCCATGCCGCGACGCAGCACGATGTCGTTGCCGTTCACGATGTAGGGCTCTTCGTGAACCGAGAGGCCGATGCCGTGTCCGGTGCGGTGGATGAACTGGTCGGCGAGACCGCGTTCGCGTAGAAGGTCGCGGGCGGCCGCGTCGATCGAGGCCGCGGTGACCCCGGGTCGGACGGCAGCGACCGCGGCCCGCTGTGCCTCGTGGAGCGCCGCGTAGGCGTCGGCGATGTCGGCGGCCGGCGGCTCGAAGCAATAGGTTCGGGTGGAGTCGGAGTTGTAGCCGGGTTCCACCGGTCCGCCGATGTCGATGACGACGATGTCGGAACGTTCGATGACACGGTCGGAGAACTCGTGATGGGGATCGGCTCCGTTGGGGCCGGAGCCGACGATGATGAACGCCGCCTCGGTGTGCCCCTCCTCGAGGATCGCGGCCGCGATGTCGTCGGAGACCTCACGCTCGGTGCGTCCGGGCTGAAGCCACTCACCCATCCGGGCGTGGACGCGGTCGATGGCCGCGCCGGCACGACGCAGGGCCTCGATCTCCGCGTCGTCCTTGATCATCCGGAGCTCGCGCAGCACGGCCGTCGCGAGTTGCGGTGTGGCGCCGGTGTGTCGGGCGAGCGGGATCACGTGTAGAGCGGGCATCGAATCCGACACCGCGATGGCCGGATTCGGCGACAGCCCGGCGAGTGCGAGGCCGTGCGCGTCGTCGCCGTCGACCCAGTCGGCGACCTCGATGCCGAGATCCCCTACCGCCGAAGCAGACAGCGACGGCACCTCGAGTCGCGCGATGACCAGCCTGGGGTCACCGGCCGCGGGGATGACGAGCGCGGTGAGGCGTTCGAAGGTCTCGGCGCGCGAGCCCACCAGGTAGCGGAGGTCGGGGCCGGGGGCCACCACCAGTGCGTCGAGGCCCGCTTCGCGAGTGAGTTCCGCGGCACGCCGCATGCGTTCGCGGTACACGTCAGAACCGAACAGCGGGGCACCGAACAGCGGGGCCGCCGAGCCGGCGGTGGTCGAAGTGGCTGCCATGGTCGAAGACTACCGCCGGTAGCGCGGGTCGTGGTGACGCGGCGACGCCGTCAATGCGAAAGTGTGGAGGTGACGGATTCGTTGATGCTGCTCGACGGTGCGAGCCTGTGGTTCCGGTCGTTCTTCGCCCTGCCCGAGAAGATGACCAGTCCCGACGGGCGACCGGTCAACGCGGTGCGGGGATTCATCGACACGATCGCGAATCTCGTGACGCGCGAACACCCGACGCGCCTCGTCGTCTGCCTCGACCTCGACTGGCGTCCCGAGTTCCGCACCGCCCTCATCCCGACCTACAAGGCACATCGGGTCGCGGTCGAAGACGGCGCCACTGATGTCACCGGAACCCTGACCATCGACGTCGAAGAAGTCCCGGACACCCTGACACCGCAGGTCGACATGATCATGGACGTCCTCGCCGCCGCCGGGATCGCGACCTCCGGCGCGGTCGGCTGCGAGGCCGACGATGTCATCGGAACTCTGGCCTGGGAGGAGGCACAGGATCCGGTGATCGTCGTCAGCGGTGATCGCGACCTGTTGCAGGTGGTCTCCGACGACCCGGTGCCGGTGCGGGTGCTCTACGTGGGACGCGGACTGGCGAAGGCCGAGATGATGGGGCCGGCGGAGGTCGGCGAGAAGTACGGCGTGCCCGCCGATCGCGCCGGGATCGGCTACGCGGAGATGTCGATGCTGCGCGGCGACGCGTCGGACGGCCTGCCCGGTGTGCCGGGCATCGGTGAGAAGACCGCGGCGAAACTGATCAGCGAGTTCGGCAGCCTGGACGCGCTCGAGGCGGCCGCGCGGGATTCGTCGTCGACGGTTCCGACGCGGGCACGCAAGGCGCTGCTCGCGGCCACCGACTATCTCGACGCGGCACGCACGGTGGTGTCCGTGCGCACGGACGCCGAGACCATCGACAGCGGATCTGACCGGTTGCCGTCAGAGCCCGCCGACCCCGAGGCACTCGCCGCGCTCGTCGACGAGCTGGGCATCGGCGCGTCGGTGGGCCGGCTGGCGAAAGCGCTCGGCTGGTGAGCTGCACCGACGGTGGCCTCGATACGGTCCTCGGCCAGCGCCTCGGACCTACTCGACCAGCAGAAGAATGGCGAGCCCGCGCACTACTCGAGCAGCAGAAACTCAGCTGGGGCGCGAGACCTCGTAACGACCTTCATCGTCGATGAAGGTGACGGTGACCTGCTGGTCCTGTCCGCCGACGGTCACCGAGCAGGTGAACGACGAGCCCTCCTTGACGCGCTGGCCGGACGGGCACTTCACGTTGCTGACATCGCTGGCCTGGTAGTCCTCGGTCAGGATCTTCTGCACGCCGTCCTGGGCCGCCTGCTGGTCGAGATTCTTCGGCGCCCATCCGGGCGCGACGAATGCGGTGATCAGGACGATCGCGGCGATCACGATCAACGCACCGCCACCGGCGAACAGCAGCGTCCGGAGCGTCTTGTTCGACGTGGGCGTCGCCATACCGCTGAACTGGTCGGGTCCGCCGACCTGGTTCTGGCCGTAGAGGCCGGGGGCCTGCTGCGGCTGGCCGTACGGTTGCTGACCGTACTGGCCCGGCGCACCGTATTGACCGGCGTCGGGCTGGCCGTAGGGCTGCTGTCCGTACTGCCCCGGGCCGCCGTATCCGGGCTGACCGCCCGGTTGACCGTACTGGCCGGGCTGTGCCCCCGGGTACCCGACCTGCGTCGGCTGGTTCTGAGGCGGCTGGCCGGGTGCCTGACCTCCGGCGCCGTAACCCGGCGTCTGCTGATAAGGGTTCTGCTGGTAGGGATTCGCCTGGTAGGGATCAGGCTGGTACGGATCCGCGGGCTGACCGTAGCCGGGGTTGGGCGCCATCGTCGTGGGGTCGGCCTGCGAACCACCCTGCGGGGAACCGCCCGTGTTCACGATCTCGGTCTTGTCACCGGCATCGGGCTGACCCTGCTGGGGTTGGGACGGATTCGGGTTGTACGGGTCGGTCATGAGTCCCCTCCCACTGGGCCACCCACCTCGACGAGGCGTCGGCGAACTTGTGACGTCACGCGCAGTGCCGGAAAATCGCACCCCGACACCGAATGCGGGATGAACGTTACCTCAGGCACAGACGACTATCAGTCAACCTTGCACGGGGCGCTCCCGGGCGTCGTCTGGTGGACCGACGGGCTCAGCCGAGCTCCGCTGCCACCACACCCCGTCGGATCGCCCGGACCGCGGACCGCGCGGTCCCACCGAGACGAGTGTCCGTTCCGACGCAGAGCCGGATCTGTTCAAGAAGGTCGATGACCTGGCGGTTCCACCGGACGAAGTCGCCCGGCGAGAGCAGCTGGCCCCGTTCGCCCGCGAGGAGAAGGGCTTCGCTGAGCGTACGGCCCGACGCCCACGTCGCCACCGCGAGCGAGAAACCGGTGTCCGGTTCCCGGGTGGGACTGACGCGGTGACGCGATTCGACCGCAGTCACCTTCGACCAGATGTCGACGGTCGCGGCCATCGCCGTACGCAGCGAGGTGCTACCCGGGAGGGCATCCACACCGCCGTAGCTGTCGCGGCGGCTCTCGTAGACCAGGGCCGCGACGACCGCGGCCAGGTCGGCGGGTGACAGGTCATCCCAGACGCCGGCACGTATGCACTCGGTCACCACGAGATCGCTCTCGCTGTAGATGCGGGCCAGCAGTTTGCCCGAGTCGGTCACCCGCATGGTGTGCCCGGTCGATTCGGACGCCTCGCGAACGCGCTCGAGGTACCCGAGCTCGCTGAGGACACCGACGATGTGATCGAAGGTGACGCCGAGCGTCGAGGTGCGTTCGCCGATGCTGCGCTCGGCGTTGACGATGTCGCGGAGCAGACGGTTGCGTTTCTCGGCGAGGCGGAACAGCTCGTCGCCGTTCGGGATCTGGCGTGCGGGATGGGCACGCAGGGCGCGGCGCATCTGGGCCAGTTTGGTGTCGTCGGCGGCGTCGGCACGCTTCTTCGATCGACCGCGGGGCATCTCGATCCCGGTGGACCGCAACGCCGACGCGAGGTCACGGCGTCCGCGACCCGTCCGGCGGTCGGCGTTCTTCGGCAACCGCATGTTGCCGAGGACCTCCGGCGGATTGACGAAGTCACGCAGCCCGATCCGCCCGCACCAGGCATCCTCGGTGACCACCAGCGGCTTGGGATCGGCCGCCTGCGTGGCCGGTTCGACGATCACCGCGAGACCGCGGTGGCGTCCGACGGGTACGCCGATGACGTGGCCGCGTTTGAGCGCGGCGAGATCGGCGACGATCGTGTCTTCGGTGTCGATCCGCCTGCGGTACTTCAGGTCTCGCTCGCGGCGACGGATGTCCTCGCGAAGCGTGACATAACCGAGGAACCCCGCATACGCCTCGGAATCGCCCACCGCGGGCTCGCCGGTGGCGTCCGCTCCGCCGGGTTCCAGACCTCGTGCCTCCGCGGCGCGGGCCAACTCGCCGTCGAGTTTGCGCAGTGCACGCTGGGACTCGTGGAGCTTACGGGCCTGTCCGACCACCGATCGGTCGGCCTGGAACTGCGCGAACGACCGGTGCAGGAGTTCGCGGGCACCGTCGAGACCGAGACGGCCGAGCAGGTTGACCGCCATGTTGTACTCGGGCGAGAACGAGCTGCGCAGCGGGAAGGTGCGGGCACCCGCGAGACCGGCGACCTCCTCGGGGACGACTTCGGGTGTCCACACCACGACGGCATGACCCTCGACGTCGATCCCGCGGCGTCCGGCGCGGCCGGTCAGCTGGGTGAACTCGCCGGGGGTGAGGTCGACGTGCGACTCCCCGTTGTATTTGACGAGCCGCTCGAGGACGACGGACCGGGCCGGCATGTTGATCCCGAGCGCCAGTGTCTCCGTGGCGAACACCATGCGCACGAGTCCGCGGACGAAGAGTTCTTCGACCGCGTGCCGGAAGGTCGGGAGCATTCCGGCGTGGTGCGATGCGAGGCCGCGCCGGAGACCCTCGCGCCATTCCTGGACACCCAGCACGTCGGCATCGCTCGGTGAGAGTTCGGTGAGGCGCCGGTCGACGACGGCGTCGACCTCGGCGACCTCCTCGGGTGTCAGCAGCGCGATACCTGACCGCAAGCACTGCGCCAGAGCGGCATCGCAGCCCGCCCGGGAGAAGATGAACCCGATCGCGGGCAGCAGCCCCTCACGGTCGAGGCGGGCGACGAGGTTGGGCCGTGAGAGCAGCGGACCTCGTCCGTCACGGCGGCGTGGAACTCCCTCACCGCCTCGGCGACCTCGGCCCCGAGACGATTCCCGTTCGTCGTCGGCGAGCAGGATGCGATGGCGGATGTGCCGTTTGAGTTCCGGGTTCACCCGCGGACGCGATCCCTTGCGATCCGCCGGATCGCGGTCGGCCGGGTCGAAGAGGTCGAACATCCGCTGTCCGACCAGCATGTGCTGCGACAGCGGGACCGGCCGGTGCTCGTCGACGATGACGGAGGTGTCGCCGCGGACCGTCTGGATCCAGTCGCCGAACTCCTCGGCGTTGCTGACGGTCGCGGACAGGCTCACCACGCGCACAGACGGTTCGAGGTGCAGGATCACCTCTTCCCAGACCGCACCGCGGAAGCGGTCGGCCAGGAAGTGCACCTCGTCCATCACCACATGCGAGAGGCCGTCGAGGGCGCGGGATTCGGCGTAGATCATGTTCCGCACGACCTCGGTCGTCATCACGACGATCGGCGCGTCGGGGTTGATGGAACTGTCACCGGTGAGCAGACCGACCGACTCGTGCCCGTGTACCGCGGCGAGGTCGGCGTACTTCTGATTGCTCAGCGCCTTGATCGGGGTGGTGTAGAAGCACTTGGTGCCCCCGGCGAGCGCGAGGTGGACCGCGAATTCGCCGACGATCGTCTTGCCCGCACCGGTCGGCGCACAGACGAGAACACCGTGCCCGGCTTCGAGAGCCTCGCAGGCCCGCCGTTGGAAGGGGTCGAGTCCGAATTCCAGCCGCGACGTGAACGCGTCGAGTTGACTCACAGGACGTCGTCGAATGTCTCGTGTGCCCGTGTCGACGTGCGAGTGGCGTTCGGGTTCCCGGCGGCCGAGGTCGCGACCGGAGACGGCGGCGAGACCGGGCGGGTCGGCGGCAGGGGGCTCGCCTCGTCGTCGGAGAGTCCGGCCCATGTCGGTGCCCGCTTGCCACGACGCCGGTCGACGATGCGGGCGAACTGGATCGCGAACTCCATCAACACCGTCAGCGCCACTGCCAGCGCGAGCATGGTGAACGGATCCTGGCCCGGGGTCACCACCGCCGCGAAGACGAAGACGGCGAAGATGAGTCCGCGGCGCCACTGCTTCAGCCGGGCGTAGGTGAGGACTCCCACGCCGTTGAGCGCCACGATCAGCAACGGCAACTCGAAGCTGACACCGAAGATGACGAGCACATTGATCATGAAGCCGAAGTACTGATCACCTGCCAGTGCCGTGACCTGGACCTCGTTGCCGACCGTCAGCAGGAAGTGGAATGCCTTGGCGACCACCAGATAGGCCAGCACGGCGCCGGCGACAAAGAGAGTCGTCGCCAGGGTGACGAAAACGAGTCCGTAGCGGCGTTCGTTGTCGTGGAGACCGGGCGTGATGAACTGCCAGACCTGGTAGATCCACACGGGGCAGGCAAGGACGACACCGGCGGTGAGCGCGACCTTGAGCCGAAGCATGAACTGATCGAACGGACCGGTCGCGAGGAGCCTGCACGAGTCGTCGGCGGTCAGGGTCGCTCGCGACGAGGGCGGCAGGTCACAGTAGGGCCCGCGCAGCATGTCGCCGAGCGACGGAACACCCAGGAAGCCGTGGCTGTACCAGATGAAGCCGACGATGGTGGTGGCCACGATCGCCAGCAGCGAGATGACCACACGGGTACGCAACTCATAGAGGTGCTCGACCAACGACATGGTGCCGTCGGGATTGAGTTTGCGTTTGCGGTATCGGGGGTCGAAGGGGATGCGCACTCGGATTCTCCGACGCGCCCCTAAGCCGATTTCTTGGTGTCGGCGTTCGACGGTGTCGTACCCGGCTGAGTGGTGTCAGCCGACGGCAGTTCCCGCTGCGCGGCGTCGGTGGCGGGCGCCGAGTCGGCCGGCTTCTCGTCTTTCTGCATCTCCTTGATCTCGCTCTTGAAGATGCGCAGCGACTGTCCGAGACCTCGGGCGGCATCCGGCAGCTTCTTCGAGCCGAACAGGACCAGCAGCACGACGGCGACGATCGCCCAGTGCCACCACGAAGTGAAGCCCATGAGATCACCCTTCAGATCGGATCCAGACCGTGTCCAATGCTACCCGAGTTGTCGGGGACCGGCGGACCGCCCGGTCAGCGGTAGCGTTCGCGTGCGCTCGCGGCCGATCCGGCGACCGCCGCCGCGATGTCCGGGTCGTCGACGATGCGGACCGATCCGCCGAAGCCCAGCAGGAATCGGGTGAGCCACTCGGGCGAGCCGTAGACCATGCGGGCGCGGACCGGCGCCTCCGGGTCGCGGTCGGAGATCGAGGTGGTCGGTTCGACCGGGTAGTAGTCGAGGAGCCACAGATGATCGGGATCGATCTCGAGTTCGACCGCCGGCAGATCCGGGTTCTCCGGGACCAGCACCGACTGCGACGACGACTCGGCCTCGGCCGGCGGGTTGCTCGGTTCGTCGAGTTCGACGGCGGTGTCGATGCGGTCGAAGCGGAACAGCCGCACGCCTTCGGCCATCCGGCACCACGCCTCGAGGTAGGTGTGCTGATCCATCACCTGCAGGCGGATTGGGTCGACGACGCGTTCGGTGACGCTGTCCCGGCTCGCCGAGTAGTAGTTCAGCCGGAGCGCACGCGCCCGCCGCACGACTTCGCGGACGGTCGTGAAGGTCGGGTTCTCCCCCGGCGCCGCCTCCGATTCCGGGCCGGCGCCGGAGAGGCCGGGCACGGCGGTGGCGCCCACCGCCTCCTCGATCTTGGCGATCGCACGCCGCGCGGCGGCCACGTCGACGACACCGGGCGTCTCCACGAGGGCACGCAGTGCCACGAGGAGCGTGCTGGCCTCGACGGTGGTGAGTCGGAGCGGGCGGTCCATGCCCGCGGTGAACCCCACGTTGACGAAGCCCTCGCTGAACTCGAGCTCGATCAGGTCGTCGGGGTAATAGCCGGGGAGCCCACACACGAAGAGCAGTTCGAGATCCTTGGTGAGCTGCGTCTGTGTGACGCCGAGTTCACGCGCGGCCTGCTCGATCGAGATGCCGCGTCGAGCCTGGAAATACGGGACCATCGCCAGCAGCCGGTTGAGGCGCGACGGCTGTGCACCGGCCATCAGGCATTCACCCCCGCCAGCCGGTCCAGGCCGGCGATGACGAGGTCCCGCAGTTCCGGCGGGTCGAGGACGACGGCGTCCCGACCCACACCCAGCACCATGCGCGCCACCGCGGACAGTGAGTGGATGTCGAGGGTCAACACGTCGCCTGGCTCACCGTCGAGGTCACCGGGCTCCGACGACGTCGCGGCCCGGCGCAGACCCGCGGCACGGCCGGCGGCCACCCAGATACCGGCGGTACGTCCATCGGTGCCCGCCGCGGAGTCGACCGCCGCGGACACGATCTGCTGGAGGTCGGTGCCGGCGGGCACCACGACGGCGTCGGCGGGGCCGACCGGGGTCACCGACGAGATCCGCGACAACCGGAAAGTACGGGTGGCGGCGCGATCGAGGTCGTGACCGACGACGTACCAGCGACCCCGGTGCGACACCACTCCCCAGGGCTCGACTCGACGGGCCGCGGGGGTTGCCGTCGCCGACGACCGGTGGGTGAACTCGACGGCCCGTCTGGCCTGGATCGCGGCCAGCAGTCCGGCGATGACCTGTTCGGAACCCATCGAGCGCGACGATCCGCCCGCGGTGATGCCGAGGTCGTCCTCGGAGCGGACGTCGAGGCCGGCGGCGCGGAGTTTGAGGATCGCGGTCTGCGACAGCGTGGATACCTCAGGGGTGTCCCAGAGCGCGGCGGCCATGGCGATCGCGGCCGCCTCGTCGGAGTCCAGGGAGATGTCGGGCAGCTCGTAGGTGTCCCGGTCGATGCGGTATCCCTCGGCGCCCGCCGCCATCGGCGAACGGCCGGTGACCAGCGGGATACCGAGGTCGCGCAGTTCGTTCTTGTCGCGCTCGAACATCCGGTTGAACGCCTCGTCGGACTTGTCGCCGTCCTGGTAGCCGGCGACATTGCGTCGGATGTACTCGGCGGTGACGTACTGCCGCGTCCACAACAGACAGATCACCAGATTGAGCAGTCGCTCGACTTTGGGAGTGGCCACTGCGTCAGGTTAGATCGTCGCCGATCGGGCCGTGCGGAGGCACGCTCACATGGATGCGATCAGCCGGTCGACCCGCTCGTCGACGCTGCGGAACGGGTCCTTGCACAGCACGGTGCGCTGGGCCTGGTCGTTCAGCTTGAGGTGCACCCAGTCGACGGTGAAGTCGCGGCCGGCCTTCTGCGCCGCCGAGATGAAGTCACCACGCAGCTTGGCGCGGGTGGTCTGCGGCGGCTCGTTGACCGCTGTCTTGATGGCCTCGTCGGTGGTCGCGCGGGCCACCAGCCCCTTGCGCATCAGGACGTCGAACACACCGCGTCCGCGCTTGATGTCGTGGAAGGCGAGGTCGAGCTGCGCGATCTTCGGGTCCGACAGCTCCATCGAGTACTTGTCCTGGTAGCGCTGGAACAGCTTGCGCTTGATGACCCAGTCGATCTCGGTGTCGACCTTGGCGAAGTCGTCGGCCTCGACCGCGTCGAGCATGCGGCCCCACAGGTCGACGACCATGTCCATCTCGGGATCGGGACGACGGTTGGTGAGGTGCTCGACCGCGCGTGCGTGGTACTCGCGCTGGATGTCGAGAGCGCTGGCCTGGCGGCCGCCGGCGAGACGCACCGGGCGTCGGCCGGTGGGATCGTGGCTGACCTCGCGGATGGCGCGGATGGGGTTGTCGAGAGCGAAGTCCCGGAACGCCACGCCGGCCTCGATCATCTCGAGCACCAGGGCCGCCGAGCCGACCTTCAGCAGGGTCGTCATCTCGGACATGTTGGAGTCGCCGACGATGACGTGCAGGCGACGGTACTTCTCGGCGTCGGCATGCGGCTCGTCACGCGTGTTGATGATCGGCCGCGACCGGGTGGTCGCCGAGGAGACACCCTCCCAGATGTGCTCCGCGCGCTGCGACAGGCAGAAGGTGGCGGCCTTCGGCGTCTGCAGCACCTTGCCGGCGCCGCAGATGAGCTGCCGGGTCACCAGGAACGGCAGCAGGACGTCGGAGATCCGGGAGAACTCCCCCGCCCGGACGACGAGATAGTTCTCGTGGCAGCCGTAGGAGTTGCCCGCCGAGTCGGTGTTGTTCTTGAACAGGTAGATGTCGCCGCCGATGCCCTCGTCGGCGAGCCGCTGTTCGGCGTCGACGAGCAGGTCCTCGAGGACGAGTTCGCCGGCGCGGTCGTGGTTGATCAGC
Source organism: Gordonia sp. GONU (assembly GCF_024733855.1). NCBI lineage: Bacteria > Bacillati > Actinomycetota > Actinomycetes > Mycobacteriales > Gordoniaceae > Gordonia > Gordonia sp. GONU. Next base: position 68,121 of record NZ_JANRHB010000007.1, on the reverse strand, counting down.
TGGATGAGGCTGTCGCACTCGGCCGTCGCGTACTCGGGATGCGAGCCGACGTCGAGGTAGAGCCGTGCGCCGTTCTGCAGGAAGACGTTCGAGGAGCGGCCCCAGGACACGACACGGCGGAAGAGATACCGCGCCACCTCGTCCGGGCTCAGTCGTCGATGGCCGTGGAAGGTGCACGTGACACCGAATTCGGTCTCGATGCCCATGATTCGTCGCTGCACTTGACCAACCCTACTCGCGGGACCCGCGGTCGACCGGGCAGAACAGCCCGGTCGACCGCGCGTCGTCGCGTTCTAATTCGATCCGTCGGAAGTGTCCCCGCCGGAAGTGGTGTCGTCCGCCGGTGCATCCGGCGCCGACGCATCGGCGGCCGGGGTCCCGGCGGTCGGCAGGAGCTCCTCGACCGCGGCCGAGGTCAGGCGCTTGAACGCCCGTCGGGGCCGATTGCGGTCGAGGATCGCGACCTCGAGGTCGCCGGCGGTCAGCTCCCGCGGCGACGCCGGGGCGCCGTTGCCGGAGTCGGCCGGGGTGGCGAGCGCCTTGACTGCGACCCCGATCGCCTCGGCGAGCGCCATGTCGGGCGCGTAGCTCTCCTTGAGAGCCGCCGCGATGGGTTCGGTCGCGCCGCCCATCACCAGGAACCGGGTCTCGTCGGTGATCGAGCCGTCGTAGGAGATCCGGTACAGCTGAGACGGTTTCGGCTTGCCCGCCCGGGCGACCTCGGCGACGCACAACTCCACCTCGAACGGCTTGGCCTGTTCGGTGAAGACGCTGCCCAGGGCGTTGGCGTAGGTGTTGGCGAGCGACAGACCGGACACGTCGGCGCGGTCGTAGCTGTAGCCGCGCATGTCGGCGAGCTGGATGCCCGCCTTGCGCAGACTCTCGAACTCGTTGTATTTGCCCACCGCGGCGAAACCGATGCGGTCGTAGATCTCGCTGGTCTTGCGGAGGGTGTTCGACGGGTTCTCCGCGACGAACAGCACGCCGTCGGCGTAGGTCAGGATGACCACCGACCGACCGCGTGCGATGCCCTTACGTGCGAGCTCCGAGCGATCGCGCATGATCTGCTCGGCACTGGCGTAATACGGGAAGGTCATCGGGCACCTCCCTCGTGCTCGGCGGTACGGCGTTCGACGACGGCCCGCGCCGCATCCTCGATCTCGGTCGCGTCCACCTCCCGGGCACCCTGTGCGTCGACGACCGCGGCCATCGGGAAGATCCTGCGGACCAGGTCGGGTCCGCCGGTGGCCGAGTCGTCGTCGGCTGCGTCGTAGAGGGACTCCACCGCGATGGCGAGCGCCTCACCAACGGTCAGATCTGAGCGGTAGAGCTTCTTGAGCGACGACTTCGCGAACACCGACCCGGAACCGATGGCCGTGTACCCGCCGAACTCCTCGTGACGGTCACCCGCGACGTCGAAGCTGAAGATCCGGCCGCGCTCGGTCGGGTCGTCGTGATCGATGTCGTAGCCGACGAGCAAGGGGATGGCGGCGAGACCCTGGAGGGCCGCGCCGAGGTTGCCCCGGACCATGCTCGCAAGCCGGCTGACCTTGCCGTCGAGCGTGAGCGGGACGCCCTCGATCTTCTCGTAGTGCTCGAGCTCGACGGCGAAGAGCCGCACCATCTCGATCGCGATACCCGCGGTGCCGGCGATACCGGCCGCCGAGTACTCGTCGGTGATGTAGACCTTCTTGACGTCCCGCGTCGCGATCAGGTTGCCCATGGTGGCGCGACGATCCCCCGCGAGGATCACGCCACCCGGGTACGACACGGCAACGATCGTCGTGCCGTGCGGGATGTCTCCGGCGCCGTCGGCGCCACCCGCGAAGGACCCCACGCGATCAACCTGAGCCTGCGGAAGCTGCTCGGGCGCGTGCATCCGCAGGAACTCGGTGAACGACGAGATGTCCGCACTCAGAGACGATCTCGGGGCCGGGACGGAACCCGTACGAAAATGTGAGAAGGGCAGTGATCCGAACCTGTCGCTCACTGGCCGCCCTTCTGCACGTAAGCACGCACGAAGTCCTCGGCGTTCTCCTCGAGCACGTCATCGATCTCGTCGAGCAGGTCGTCGGTGTCCTCGGCCAGCTTCTCGCGACGTTCCTGTCCGGCACCGGAATCGGGGCCAACGCCCTCATCGTCGCCGCCGCCACCACGCTTGGTCTGTTCCTGCGCCATCTGCTGCCTCCTTGAAACCGATCGCCCCTTGGCGGGCTACCCGCGACCGACCACCATCGGGTCTCGCGACCCCTGGGATCTCACCGGCTTCCGCCGGGGGTTGATCCCTGGTGAATCGGCCTCGGAATCGTGTGTTCCCACACTACCTGTGGCGGCGACAACTCGGGCGGAACAAAGCACATGCCCCGCGCGTGTCAGGTGGTCAGCTGGTCGACGAGTTCGGCCGCGGAGTTGACCGAATCGAGCAGCTTGCCCACGTGGGCCTGCGTCCCGCGCAGCGGCTCGAGCGTCGGGATGCGGACGAGAGAGTCCCCACCGAGGTCGAAGATGACCGAATCCCAGCTGGCCGCGGCGACGTCCGCGCCGAAACGACGCAGGCATTCACCGCGGAAGTAGGCGCGGGTGTTGCGCGGCGGCTCGTGGATCGCGGCGAGCACGTCGTTCTCGTCGACGAGGCGCTTCATCGAGCCGCGCGCGACGAGGCGGTTGTAGAGCCCCTTGTCGAGTCGGACGTCGGAGTACTGCAGGTCGATGAGCTGCAGGCGCGGCGCCGACCAGGCCAGACCCTCGCGCTGGCGGAAGCCCTCCAGGATGCGCAGCTTGGCCGGCCAGTCGAGGATGTCCGAGCACTCCATCGGGTCGCGCTCGAGACGGTCGAGCACATCCGCCCAGGTTTCCAGAACATGCTTGGCCCGCGCGTCGTCGGAGTGCTCCTGCTCGTGGAACTTCATGCAGCGTTCGAGGTACTCGCGCTGCAGGGCCAGGCCGGTCAGCTCGCGGCCGTCGGTGAGTGCGACGGTCGCGGTCAGGGTCGGGTCGTGGCTGATGGTGTGCACCGCCTGGACCGGGCGGGCGAGCTCGATGTCGGAGAAGTCGACGCCCGCCTCGATGAGGTCGAGGACCAGTGCGGTGGTCCCGACCTTGAGGTAGGTCGCGGTCTCGGCGAGGTTGGCGTCACCGATGATGACGTGCAGCCGGCGGTAGCGCTCCGGGTCGGCGTGGGGCTCGTCGCGGGTGTTGATGATGCCGCGCTTGAGGGTGGTCTCGAGGCCGACCTCGACCTCGATGTAGTCCGAGCGCTGCGAGAGCTGGAAGCCCGCCTCGTCGCCCGACTGGCCGATTCCCACGCGGCCCGAGCCGGTGATGACCTGGCGCGAGGCGAAGAACGTGGTCAGACCTGCGATGACCGCGGTGAACGGGGTCTCGCGGGCCATCAGGTAGTTCTCGTGGGTGCCGTAGGAGGCGCCCTTGCCGTCGATGTTGTTCTTGTAGAGCTGCAGCTTCGGCGCACCCGGGACGCTCGCCACGTGGCGTGCGGCGGCCTCCATGACGCGTTCGCCCGCCTTGTCCCAGATGACCGCGTCCATGGGATCGGTGACCTCGGGCGCGGAGTACTCGGGATGGGCGTGGTCGACGTAGAGGCGGGCGCCGTTGGTGAGGATCATGTTGGCCGCACCGATCTCGTCGGCGTCGATGATCGGGGCCGGTCCGGAACCGCGGCCGAGGTCGAATCCGCGGGCGTCGCGGAGCGGGGACTCGACCTCGTAATCCCAGCGCGTGCGCTTTGCGCGGGGCACGCCGGCCGCGGCCGCGTAGGCGAGAACCGCCTGCGTGGAGGTCATGATCGGATTCGCGGTCGGGTCGCCGGGAGCGGAGATTCCGTACTCGACCTCGGTACCGATGATTCGCTGCATGCTTCGAGGGTAGAGGGTGATGCGGAGTGGCTCGCATCGTCCCGCTCGCAGGGCGGGCCCGGCACCAGTACCGTCGTCGCCGTGAAAGCTTTCCGCCGGTTCACCGTTCGGGTGCCGCTGCCTCCCGAACTCGCCGCCCTCGGCCCCCTGTCACGCAACCTGCGTTGGGCGTGGAACCCGCCGACCCAGGAGTTGTTCGCGACGATCGACACCGAGCGGTGGCAGGCGACGGGTGATCCGCTGCGGGTGCTCGCCGACGTCGATCCGGTCCGGCTGACCGAGCTGGCGGCCGACGACGAGTTCCGGGCGCGGGTGTCGGCGGCGGAGGCGAGTCTCGAGGAGTACCTCGACGCGCCGCAGTGGTTCGGCGGGTACGCCCAGACCCATCCGGTACCGCCCGGGATCGCGTACTTCTCCATGGAGTTCGGGGTCTCCGAGGTCCTGCCGATCTACTCCGGTGGCCTCGGCATCCTCGCCGGTGACCACCTGAAGGCGGCCTCGGATCTCGGGCTACCCCTGATCGGCGTCGGACTTTTCTACCGGTCGGGCTACTTCCGCCAGGGCCTCGACCACGACGGTTGGCAGGTGGAGCGCTACCCGGTCAACGACCCGCGCGATCTGCCGCTCACCCTTCTCACCGAAGGCGACACACCTGTCGTCGTCGAGATCTCGATGCCCGGCGGTCGGACCCTGTCCGCACAGGTGTGGGTCGCGGACGTCGGCCGAATCCCCTTGCTGCTCCTCGACTCCGACATCGCGGCCAACACCGACGACCAGCTGCGCGGCGTCACCGACCGGCTCTACGGCGGCGATCAGGAGCACCGCATCCTGCAGGAGATCCTGCTCGGCATCGGCGGTGTCCGCGCGCTCCGCGCCTACGTGCGGGTCACCGGCCGGGACGAGCCGACGGTGTTCCACATGAACGAGGGTCACGCCGGGTTCCTGGGCACCGAGCGGATCCGGGAGTACGTGGCCGCCGGACTCGACTTCGACACCGCCGAGGCAGTGGTCCGGGCGTCGAACATCTTCACCACGCACACGCCGGTGCCGGCCGGGATCGACCGCTTCCCCACCGATCTGGTGAACCGGTATCTCGACGGCGACGACTCCGGGACCTCGCGTCTGCTGCCCGGACTGCCCGCCTCGACCGTCGCCGAACTCGGCGACGAGGCCGACCCGGGTGTGTTCAACATGGCGCACATGGGTTTTCGGCTCGGCCAGCGCAGCAACGGCGTCTCGCAGCTGCACGGTGAGGTGAGCCGGGAGATGTTCGCCGACCTGTGGCCCGGCTTCGACGCCGCCGATGTGCCGATCGGCGCGGTCACCAACGGCGTGCACGGTCCCACGTGGGTGTCGAAGGTGTGGCGTGACTTCGCCTCGAGCGACGAGGATTCCGCCCCCGAGGTCTACGCCGGGCTGCCCGGCGAGACCATCTGGTCCACCCACGAGTCGCTGCGGGCCGAGCTCGTCGCCGAGGTCCGGCGCCGGGCGCACGCGAGCGGCCGCGAACGGGGTTTCACCGACGCCGAACTCGGCTGGACCGCCGACCTCTTCGACCCCGGGGTGCTGACGATCGGCTTCGCCCGTCGCGCAGCCACATACAAGCGACTCACGCTCATGCTTCGCGACCCGGAACGCATGCGCCGCATCCTCACCGACCCCGACCGCCCGGTGCAGCTCGTCATCGCGGGCAAGGCGCATCCGGCCGACGACGGCGGCAAGGCACTCATCCAGCAGGTGGTGCGCTTCACCGAGGATCCGCAGCTGCGCGACCGCATCGTCTTTCTGCCCGACTACGACATCTCGATGGCCCGGTACATCTACGCCGGCTGCGACGTGTGGCTCAACAACCCGGTTCGGCCGATGGAGGCGTGCGGGACGTCGGGGATGAAGGCGGCGCTCAACGGCGGACTCAACCTGTCGATCCTCGACGGCTGGTGGGACGAGATGGCCGACGGCGACAACGGCTGGGCCATCCCGTCGGCCGAGGGCGTCGAGGACGAGAACCGACGCGACGATCTCGAGGCCGAGGCGCTCTATTCGCTTCTCGAGGACACAGTGATCCCGTTGTTCTATCGGCGGGACGAGAACGGACTGCCGACGCGGTGGGTGGAGATGATGCGCCACACGCTGACTCGCCTGGGACCCCGGGTTCTCGCCTCGCGAATGGTCCGCGACTACACCACCGAGCTGTACTGTCCGGCCGCGACCGCCTACGTCGCCGCGTGTGCCGACGACTACGCAGGTGCCCGCGACCTCGCGATCTACCGGCGCGACATCGAGACCGGCTGGGGTTCGATCGTCGTCGCCGGCGTGGACGAGGAGAACGAGGACGACGGTTTGCGGGTGTCGGCACATGTGGCGCTCGGCGAGCTCGAACCCGAGAGTCTCCGCGTCCAACTCGTGCTGGGCCGCGTGACCGACGACGGCGACATCGTCGACCCGGCGATCATCGACATGAGCCCGGCCGCCGAACGAGATGCGTCGGGCCGGGTGGTCTTCTCGGTGCCGGCCACCCCACCGGCGTCGGGGCACCTCGGCTACACCGTGCGCGTACTCCCCCGCCACGAACAGCTCTCGCACGACGCCGAACTCGGGCTCGTGCGGTACCCGGTGGCGTCTGGATAGAGGTCGTCTCGCCGGGCCTTCGTGGCTCGTCGCTTGCGCTCCTCGCACCTCAGGCAGCAGTGAAGTCCTCGCTTGCGCTCCTCGCACCTCAGGCAGCAGTGGGTCGTGGTCAGCGCTTCTTCAACCGCAATCGTGAGTAGGTGAACGCGAGCAGCAGGATGCTGATGAAGGCGAGCACCGCATAGGCGATGGCGCTGTGGGCGATCGATGTCTCCCACAGCGTGATCCGTTGGGGTGCGGCGACGTTGATGTTGTACAGGTCGACGCTGCCGGCGGCGGTGACGTAACCCCAGAACGACGGGAAGATCCACGACAGTTGCTGCAGGCCGACACCGTCGAGTTTGAACAGGCCGCCGCAGAAGACGAGCTGCACCATCACCACGATGACCAGCGGTGGCATCACCTGCTCGTTGGACTTCACCGCCGACGAGATCGCGAGTCCGACAAGAGTACTGACACAGGCGAGTACCGCGACGGCGAACAGCAAGGCCAGCGGCGGCGGCAGGATCGGACCACCGAAGTCGGGCAGGCCGCGCCCGGCGAAGGTGATGCCGACCATGATGATCGTCTGCAGGATCGCGGCGACGAAGAAGACCACGATCTTCGCGAACAGGTAAGCGCCGGGACGCAATCCGACAGCTCTCTCGCGCTCGAAGATGTCGCGCTCTCCGACGAGATCGCGAACCGTCAGGGCCGCACCCATGAACGCCGCACCCACGACGAGGACGACCAGGATCTGGATCGCCTCCGCACCGTCCTTGGGTGGCGGCGCATTCGGGATCACCTCGAGCCGGGCGAAGCCGCTCGACCCCGGGATGACCAGCGTCAGCAGCCCGAGGACCACCGGCAGCAGCACCAGGAACACCAGATAGCCGATGTCGGCGAAGACCAGCCGCACCTGGCGTCGGGCGATCGTCGACGCCTGCCTGGTGAAGCTGGTGTGCGGCACCGGTATCGGCGGACCCGGAGGACGTTGCGGCGGAGGCGGATTCGGTGTGCGCCGATGCCGATCGAGGTAGCGCGTGTGCGCGGCGTCGGGTTGGTCGGCGACGTAGGCGAAGATCTCCGCCCAGTCGGAGGTCCCCATCTCCTGCTCGACGTGCGCGGGCGCGCCGCAGAACGACGTCTTGCCGCCCGGGGCGAGCAACAGCACCTGGTCGCACATCGACAGGTACGTCAGGGAATGAGTGACCACGAGGACGACGCGGCCGGCGTCGGCGAGGCGCCGCAGGGTTGCCATGACCTGGCGGTCGAGAGCCGGATCGAGACCCGACGTCGGCTCGTCGAGGATCAGCAGCGACGGACCGGTGAGCAGCTCCATCGCCACCGACGCCCGCTTCTGCTGTCCGCCGGAGAGCTTCTCGACACGGGTGTCGACGTGTTCGGTGAGCTGGAGTTCGCTGAGGACGCCGTCGATGACCCGGTCGCGGTCCTCCTTCGACAGGTCGGGCGGCAGCCGGAGCTCGGCCGCGTAGCGCAGGGCCTGCCGCAACGTGAGTTTGTGGTGGAGCACGTCCTTCTGCGGGACCATGCCGATACGGGTGCGGAGAGCGTCGTATTCGGCGTGGACGTTGCGGCTCTCGAAGGTGACCAGGCCGCTCGTCGGCGAGTTCAGACCTGCGGCGATCTTCGACACGGTCGACTTGCCGGCGCCGGACGGGCCGATCACCGCGGTGAGCGTGCCGGGACTCGCGCTGAAGTCGACGTCGGCCAGGAGCCGTTTGCCGCCGTCGACGACGAGGCTCACCCCGTGGACGTGGAGGCCGTCGGCGACGGCCGCGCTCTCCTGGCCGCGCATGAGGGTGCCGCCGGACACCACGAAGTCGCTGTTGCCGATCGTGACCACGTCGCCGTCGGACAGCGGTGCGTTGTTCACGCGCCGGCCGTTGACGAAGGTGCCGTTGACGCTGCCGAGGTCGTCGATGACCAGGACGCCGCCGCGGCTCGACACCTGCGCGTGGTGGCGGGAGGCGAGTACGTCGCTGACGACGATGTCGTTGTCCGGGGTGCGGCCGATGCGCTGCACCCCGCGCAGCGAGATCGACTCCCGCTCGGGCGGGGTCGGCGCTCCGGGGAGCCGGTACACCGCCGAGACGTTCTGTTTGAGCGCCTGCAGATGCGGGGCGTTGCGCAGCTCGGCGGGCATCGGTTCCGGCGCACCGGGACGAGCGGGACCACCTTGGGGTCGCGGCGGGATGCGGCCCGACGGCGGCAGGTTCGGTCCGGGATGTCCGGGGGCGGCGAACCCCGCCGATCGGGGCCCCGACGGGAACGGACCCGGACGGCCGGGCGAGGACGGCACCCGGCCGCTGGGCGGCGGGTAAGCGGTCGGATCGATGACCAGGTCGACGACCGGGCCGGTGCTCACGTCGCCGAGCCGGACCTGCGTCGGGCCGGCGACGATCATCTCGGCCATGCGTCGACCCCCGGCGAAAAAGCCGTTGGTGCTACCGATGTCGACGAGATACCAGGCAGTGCCGCGCCACTCGATGGCGAGATGTCGACGCGACACCATCGGATGGTTGATCACGATGTCGTTGTCGGGTTCCCGACCCAGGGTGATGCGCGGGGATTCGCCCAGCGGATGAGGCGCCCCACCGTCGACGATCACCCGACCGCGAGCCATCGATGTACTGTTCATCGCCGCCAACTTTAGTGCTTGACGACGGTTTTCATGCCGTTCTGTACAGCAGACGACCGACCCCTTGGGGAGTCGGTCGTCTGTTGGGTGAGGCGCGTCTTACAGGTACTGGCCGGTGTTCGTCTCGGTGTCGATGGCGCGGCTCGCCCCGGAGGACTTGCCGGTGACCAGCGTGCGGATGTAGACGATCCGCTCGCCCTTCTTGCCCGAGATTCGAGCCCAGTCGTCCGGGTTGGTGGTGTTGGGCAGATCTTCGTTCTCCGCGAACTCGTCGAGGATCGAATCGAAGAGGTGCTGCACACGCAGACCCGGGGCACCGGAGTCGAGCTGCGACTTGATCGCGTACTTCTTCGCACGGTCGACGACGTTCTGGATCATCGCGCCCGAGTTGAAGTCCTTGAAGTACATGATCTCTTTGTCGCCGTTGGCGTAGGTGACCTCGAGGAACCGGTTGTCCTCGCTCTCGGCGTACATGCGCTCGACGACCTTCTCGATCATCGCCTTGATGCACGCCGTGCGATCGCCGCCGAACTCGCCGATGTCGTCGGCGTGGATCGGCAGTTCCTCGGTGAGGTACTTCGAGAAGATGTCGATCGCCGACTCGGCGTCGGGACGCTCGATCTTGATCTTCACGTCGAGGCGGCCGGGACGCAGGATCGCGGGGTCGATCATGTCCTCGCGGTTCGACGCACCGATCACGATGACGTTCTCGAGGCCTTCGACACCGTCGATCTCGCTGAGCAGCTGCGGGACGACCGTGGTCTCGACGTCGGACGAGACACCGGATCCGCGGGTGCGGAAGATCGAGTCCATCTCGTCGAAGAACACGATGACCGGGGTGCCCTCGGACGCCTTCTCCCGGGCGCGTTGGAAGATCAGCCGGATGTGACGCTCGGTCTCACCGACGAACTTGTTGAGCAGCTCGGGGCCCTTGATGTTCAGGAAGTAGGACTTCGCCTCCTTGGCGTCGTCGCCGCGAGCCAGCGCGATCTTCTTCGCCAGGGAGTTCGCGACGGCCTTGGCGATGAGCGTCTTACCGCAACCGGGCGGACCGTAGAGCAGCACACCCTTCGGCGGTCGCAGCTGGTAGTCGCGGAACAGGTCCTTGTGCAGGAACGGCAGCTCGACGGCGTCGCGGATCTGCTCGATCTGCCGGCCCAGACCACCGATGTCCTCGTAACCGACGTCGGGCACCTCTTCGAGGACGAGGTCCTCGACCTCGGCCTTGGGCACCCGTTCGAAGGCGAACCCGGCCTTGGTGTCGATGAGCAGCGAATCGCCCGGACGCAGCTTGCGACGCTTGCCGTCCTCCGCGTCGACCTCGCCCAGCAACGGCTCGGCCAGCCACACGACGCGCTCCTCGTCGGCGTGCCCGACGACCAGCGCCCGCTTGCCGTCCCCGAGAACCTCGCGCAGCGTGCTGATCTCGCCGACCGTGTCGAACTCGCCCGCCTCGACGATGGTCAGGGCCTCGTTCAGACGAAGCGTCTGCCCCTTGGTGAGGGTTTCGGTGTCGATGTTCGGCGAGCAGGTGAGCCGCATCTTGCGGCCGGAGGTGAACACGTCGACGGTCGCGTCGGGGTACACCTCGAGCAGAACTCCGTAGCCGCTGGGTGGTTGTCCCAGACGGTCCACCTCCTCGCGCAAGGCGACGAGTTGCTGACGCGCTTCCTTGAGCGTGTCGAGCAGCTTCGCGTTGCGTGCCGTGAGGCTGTCGACGCGTTCCTGGAGGCTGTCGGTGTCTGCCTGACGTCCGAACGACGGGCGTTCGGAACCACTCCGCGCGAGTGGCGGGGTGTAGGCAGGGGTGAAGCCCTCGTCGGGTGCACTCGCGCTCTCGGGGACCGCACGGTCCCCGGTGGCGTCATGGCGGTCAGATTCGGTCATTGCTGACTCCTCTCCCCGGCAATCACCCGATCCCTCGATCGGAATGCTCGCGCCGTATCCCTACGCTACCGGCACGGACGCAGAATCGCCCTTCACCCGCCAAATGGCGGTGTTGACGGTGTGTTAAATGTGCGCCTCCGCAACGGAATCGCGATCTCGCGGCCGGTGCGGACCGGCCGAACTCAGCCCTTCGTCGGCCGACGCTGCGGGCGCAACGTGGTGGTGCCGTCGGCGAGTCGGCGGGCGGTGATGAGAAACGCGGTGTGGCCTTGCATTTTGTGTTCGGGCCGCACTGCCAGACCCACCGCCGACCACTCGCGCAGCAGGGTCTCCCAAGCGCGCGGTTCGGTCCAGCACTCCTGCTCCCGAAGTGCTTCGATCACCCGCGACAGCTGGGTGACGGTTGCCACATAAATGGTCAGGACTCCGCCTGGTTTCAACACCGTGCGCACGACGTCGAGAGGTTCCCACGGCGCGAGCATGTCGAGGATCACCCGGTCGAAGCGCTCGTCCTGATCGACGTTCGCCAGATCGTCGACGACGATGTTCCAGTTGTCCGGACGGCCACCGAAGAAGGTCTCGACGTTGCGGATCGCATGCTCGGCGTGGTCCTCGCGGATCTCGTAGGAGTTGACCTCGCCGTCGGCACCCACGGCACGCAACAACGAGCAGGTCAGCGCACCCGATCCGGCACCGGCCTCCAGGACGCGGGCGCCCGGGAAGATGTCGCCTTCGAGAACGATCTGGGCTGCGTCCTTGGGGTAGATGACCTGCGCACCGCGCGGCATGGAGAGCACGTAGTCGACGAGCAGCGGCCGCAGTGCGAGGTACTGGGTCCCGCTGGTGGCCGAGACGACGCTGCCCTCGGGCGAGCCGATGAGGTCGTCGTGCGCGATGGCGCCGCGGTGGGTGTGGAACAGCTTGCCCTCTTCGAGGTGCACCGTGAACTTTCGGCCCTTGGCATCGGTCAGCTGAACCCGGTCGCCTACGGCGAACGGTCCGGTGGTGGGCACTGGTGCTTCCTCTCGTGAACGGGACGGCTCCGACCTCCCGCGGTACGCGGAAACTGTGGTGGTCGGGAGTCCGGTGGGCCGTGAGGACGATACCCGACCGCAGATGGGTGTCGGATCGGCAGAGTGTCGGGGCCGCGGCCTACCCTGCGAGATGTGAGCACGATGACCGGCACCGGCGACACCTCGACCAGCGCGGCCCCCGCGCCGGAACCGCCCCCGTCGGACAGCACGCGCGGGATCGTCGGACGCCGGCTCGCGTTGTCTCCGTCGCGGGCGGCGGACTTCAAACAGTGCCCTCTGCTCTACCGCTTCCGTGCCATCGACCGCTTCCCGGAGACTCCCACCGCCGCACAGACGCGGGGCACCGTCGTGCACGCCGCGCTCGAGAATCTCTTCGACATGCCGGCCGAACTCCGGACCCAGGATTCCGCGGAACTGCTCGTCGAGGGCGCCTGGGCGGCCCTGTGCGAAGAAGATCCACAGCTCGCGCGGGTGATCGGCGAGGGCGGCCAGGAGGCGTTCATCGCCGGCGCGCACAAGCTCATCGCGACGTACTACACGATGGAGAACCCGACCGCCTTCGACGCCGACGCGGTGGAGGAGCACGTCGAGATCGAGGCCGACGACATGCTGATGCGCGGGTTCATCGACCGCATCGACGTCGCACCGACCGGTGAGATCCGCGTCGTCGACTACAAGACCGGACGCTCCCCGGGCGAGGCCTATGAGGCCAAGGCCCTGTTCCAGATGAAGTTCTACGCACTGGCGATCCTGCGGACGCGGGGCGCCGTGCCGAACCGTCTGCAACTGATGTACCTGTCCGACGGCCAGCAGCTGATCTATCACCCCGATCATGACGAGCTCCTCCGCTTCGAGCGGACGTTGCGCGCGATCTGGCAGGCCATCCGCACCGCCGTCGCCTCCGGGGACTTCCGGCCGCGGAAGTCGCGCCTGTGCAGGTTCTGCGAACATCAGGCGCGGTGTCCGGAGTTCGGCGGCGAGATCCCGCCCTACCCGGGTCCGCCGCCCGGGTTCGTGTCCTGAACCACACCCCGGAATGCTCGACTATGTCGACAGACATAGGCTGGATGCGTGGAGAGTTCGTACTACGTACCCGTCGACGCCCCGGCGTCAGACGGCAGCAGCCCGGCCGCCGACCCGTCGGCGCGTCATGAATACTTCCGGCCGACCGACGCCACCCTGAGCGTGTGGTCACCGACGATGCAGCACGGCGGCCCGCCGTCGGCGCTGATGATGCGCTCGCTGCTGCGGTGCGATCCGGATCCCGCGCAGCACTTCACCCGGGTGACGACCGAGATCCTGGGTCCGATAGGGCTGGGCATCAACCGGATTCACGCTCGGGTGATCCGCCCCGGCCGGCAGATCAGCCTCGTCGAGACCGAACTCGACGTGCAGCAGCCAGACGGATCGTTCCGGACGGCAGCCCGTTCCGTCGGCTGGCGCATCCGCGCCGCGGACACCGGTGAGATCGCCAACGGTCCCGTTCCCCTGTCTCCGCTCCCCGACGAGCTGCCCAGCCAGATCGGATTCCCCGACGACAGCGGCGAGGCGGTGGACTGGGGCACTCTCGGATTCATCGGCACCGTCGAGTCGGCGCGGACCACGGGCCGGAACGGCTCGACGCCCGCGGTCTGGCTGCGACCGGCCATCCCGCTGGTCGAGGGTGAGAAGACCTCCGATCTGGAGTCGATCTTCACGGTCATCGACGTCGCGAACGGGCTGGGCACCCAGCTCCGACCGGACCGCTGGTCCTGGATGAACACGGACACGACCGTGCATCTGACCCGGGTGCCGAGCGGACCGTGGGTCGGCATCGACGCGCACATGGTCGCCGGTCCGGACGGCTTCGGCGGCACCTTCGCCGACCTCTACGACACGTCCGGCTACATCGGCCGGTCGGCGCAGACAGTGATGCTCAACGCCGTGGGCTGACCCGCAAACCCACCGCTTTTCGCCACATCCACCACTTTTCAAGGGGTGGATGTGGCGATAAAGGGTGGGTTTCCGGACGCCTAGAAGCGGCAGGAACGGATGTCGGTGGCGAGGATCGCCTTGGCGCCGAGCTCGGAGAGCTCGTCCATCAGGTTCTGGTGATCCTTGCGCGGGACCATCGCGCGCACGGCGACCCAGTCGGGGTCGGCCATCGGGGCCACCGTCGGCGACTCGAGACCCGGGGTGATCGCCGACGCCTGATCGAGAAGCGTCTTGGGGCAGTCGTAGTCGATCATCACGTACTGCTGACCGAAGACGACGCCCTGGACGCGGGCGACGAACTGCTTCTCGGCCTTGGTGAGCTCCGCGTCGCGACGGGAGATCAGGACGGCCTCGGAGTCGCACAGCGACTCGCCGAAGGCTGCCAGTCCGTGCTGGCGCAGGGTCCGTCCGGAACCGACGACGTCGGCGATGGCGTCGGCCACACCGAGTTGGATGGAGATCTCGACCGCGCCGTCGAGCCGGATGATGTCGGCGGTGATGCCGCGGCCGGCGAGGTCGTCGCGTACCAGGTTGGGGTACGAGGTCGCGACGCGCTTGCCGGCGAGGTCGGTGACATTCCACTCCTGGTCGGCGGGTGCCGCGTAGCGGAAGGTCGACGAGCCGAAGCCCATCGCGAGCTGCTCGTGGACCTGGGCCCCCGAGTCGCGTGCGAGGTCGCGTCCGGTGATGCCGAGGTCGAGGCGCCCCGACCCGACGTAGATGGCGATGTCCTTGGGACGCAGGAAGAAGAACTCGACGTCGTTGTTGTTGTCGAGAACCGTCAGGTCCTTGGAGTCACTTCGTTTGCGGTAGCCGGCCTCGGCGAGGATGGCCGACGCGGATTCGGAGAGCGCACCCTTGTTGGGTACGGCCACTCGCAGCATCTCGATGTCCTTTTCGTGGGGTTGCGCTCAGCTGAGCAGGAGGTGGTGGTCTGTGAAGCCGGGTCGTCCGGTCACAGATGTCGGTACACGTCCTCCAGTTTCAGTCCCCGCTTGATCATCATCACCTGCAGCCAGTAGACGAGCTGGGAGATCTCCTCACCGAGCGATTCGTCGGACTCGTGTTCGGCGGCGAGCCATACCTCGCCCGCCTCCTCGATGATCTTCTTGCCCAGGGTGTGCACACCCGAGTCGAGCGCGGCGACCGTGCCCGACCCCTCGGGGCGGTTCTCGGCCTTGTCGCTGAGTTCGGCGAACAGCTCCTCGAAGGTCTTCACCCCGACATTTTTGCATGTGAGCGGGACGTCCCTGCCCTGGGGTCAGACCATCCGGACAGCGCCGCGGAGCCCCGCCCAGGCACTCGCGAGGTCGTCCCGTGCCAGATCGACCAACGACGTGCGGAAGGTGCGCAGCGCGCCCGTGGGTACGGCGGCGGCCGACGGCACGACGAGCGTGGGACATCCGGCCGCGGTGGCAGCCGCGGCACCGGTCGGAGAATCCTCGACCGCCAAGCACTGCGCGGTCGAGAAACCCAGTAGTTCCGCGGCGCGGAGGTACGGATCGGGTGCGGGTTTGCCGACGGCCACCTCGTCGCCGCAGACCGTGGTGGCGAAACGATGCCGCCCGATCGTGTCCAGCGCCACCTCGGCCGCCTCGCGCACCGTGTTGGTCACCAGCGCCATGGGGATACCGGCGCCGGCGACAAGATCGAGCGCCTCGAGAGCGCCGGGTCGCCAGGGAAGGCCTTCGTCGAAGAGTTCGGTCACCCGATCGAGCGTCCACCGACCGTCGGCGTCGGGGTCGCGGTCCTCGGGCGGGATCCCGGCGGCGTCGTGCAGCTTCGCCAACGCGTCGGGAAGCGAATTTCCCAGCGTTGATTCCCGCAGTTGCGGCGTCATCGCCATGCCGTGACGTGCCGCCAGGCCGGTCATCGCGATCTCCCAGATCGGCTCGGAGTCCAGCAACGTGCCGTCCATATCCCAGAGGACGGCGGCCGGGAGTCGGAGGGCAGGGTCGGCTCGGAGTGCGGAATCAGCGGTGTCGGTCACCCCTGCATCATCGCAACCCACTTCTCGGTCGGCTCATCGGCCGGATAGAACAGCTCGATGGTCAGCTCCTCGAGCGTCACGTCCCGTGGTGACCCGAACGTGGTCAACGTACTGAAGAAGGACAGCATCTGGTCGCCGACCGCGATCTCGAGCGGGACGAGCAACGAGCCCGCCTCCCCCGACCTGTGGGACACGGCGTCCCCGCTCAGGCCGGCGACCGTCGGATAGGACGACACCTCGCGCTCGAGTTCGGCGAGTCGTTCGTCACCGGTGATCCGCACCATCCGACGAAGCAGGTCGAGCAGGTAGGCCGCCCACTCGTCGAAGTTGCGCGTCATTTGCGCGAACCCGTCGGGATGGAGCGACACCCGGAACAGGTTGACCGGCCCGGTCTGGAGCTCCGCCGGAAGCATCTCCAGGAGCAGCATCGCGGTGTCGTTGGCCAGCACCACGTTCCAGGCACGGTCCAAGGCCATCCCCATGTTGGGGTTGTGGGCGTCGAGCAACCGTCTGACCTCGGCACGCACGCGGGTCATGGTCTCCGAATCGAGGGGTTCCTCACTGTAGCGAGGAGCGTGTCCCGCCGCGAGTAGAAGCGAATTGCGTTCTCGCAGAGGGATGTCGAGACGCTCGGACAGCGCATGGAGGAGCGTCGGACTCGGGCGCGACTTACCCGTCTCCACGAAACTGAGGTGTTTGGGTGAGACCCCGACCTCGTAGGCGAGGTCGAGCTGACTGATGGACCGACGAGACCGCCACTGCTGCAGCAGGGTTCCCACCTCGACGGTCATGGGGTCATCGTAGACAGCTCTCGATCAGTTCGAGCGAGTACGCGATGGTCTGGGCGAGAACGTCTTCGGGCCCGCCGTCGAACTCCTTGCGGACCGCCGACACCCGGCCACGATGATCGAGGCCGAACCAGACGGTTCCGGGCGCGGCCTCGTCGGGTTCCGGACCCGCTTCACCGGTCACCGCGACGACGATCTCGGCGTCGAAGAGCCGCGCCGTGGTGGCCACCATCGCGCGCGCCGCCGTCTCGCTGACGACCGGACCCTCGGGCACCTCGAGCAGACCGTACTTGACGTCCGAGTGGTAGGCGATGACGCCGCCCCGGAACCAGTCCCCGGCCTGCGGCGCCTTGCTCAGCTCACTGGCAAGGTTGCCGCCGGTCAGCGACTCGGCGACTGCGACGTGCACACCCTGCTCCACGATCGCCTCGGCCAGACGCGCGCAGGTCTCGGAGAAATCGGTCACGTCGGACATCAGTCACTCGCCTCTCGGTCGGTGGTCAGATCACAGCACCCCGGACGATATCCGGATCGGGCCCGCGTCAAACCACGACCTGGTCAAACCACTACCTGGTAGGTAGTGGTGTCAGCGACGACCCGACGTCAGTCTTGGGTCATGACCCAGACCGGCACCGCTGCGCCCACCACCGTCCTCATCTCCCCGGCGATGGCCGTACCGTCCCGCGTCTACCGACGACTGGCGGAGGCGCTCGCCGGACACGGCCTCGATGTCCGCGTCGTCGCGCGTCGCGGCGTCGAAGAAGGTTCGGCACCGCCCTCCCGCACCGCGGACTGGTCTTACGAGGACGAAGCCGCCGACCTCGCCGACGCGATCGCCGGCGCACGCGCCGACGTCCCGGGCACACGGGTGGTCGTGATCGGCCACAGTCTCGGCGCTCAGCTGGCGGCGATGGTGGCCCAGTCCTCGGATCACACGCCCGACGGAATCGTCGCGGTCGGGGCGTCGGTGCCTGCGGTCCGCCACTACGGCATCCGCGGTGTGGCCCTGGGCGCGATCGCGGGAGCCGTCACGCCGGTGTCGGCGATCGTCGGCCATTGGCCGCGACCGGGTTTCGGCGGTCCGGCCGCCCGAACGTTGATGCGGCAGTGGGCACGTATGGTCCTCACCGGCCAGGCGCCGTTCGCCGTCGACCGGTCGATCCGGACACCGACCCTGGCGATCAGGCTCGACGGCGACGAGATCGTCACCGACGGCGCTGCATCGGCGTTCGATGCCGCGTTCGCACCGGAGGCGATCTCCCACTGGCGCTACGACGACGGGCACTGCCCGGCGGGCGGGAACACGACGCACGTCGGCTGGGTCCGCACCCCCGACACCGTCGCGCAGCGGATCGCCGAGTGGTGGGACTCGCAGGCCACTGTTGCGCCAGCAGCCATCGAATCCGGAACCCAGCACCGGCCGGGGTGACTCAGGGCACCCAGGTCCCCGACGTGGACTCGATCCGTTCCCGCGTGCGAGCAGCCGTGCCGCGAGCCCAGGCACCGGTCGACACGAAGGCGAGAACGAGGACGGCGGCACCGCACACCGCCATGATCAGCCAGACCGGACGGGCGGCGACGGCGAGCCCGTCGGCAACCGTCCCGTCGATCCCTGCGAACGCCACCGCACCGAACCCCGCCACACCGAGCGCGGTACCCACCTGACGACCGGTGGACGCCATCGCCGACGCCAGTCCCGCCTGGGTACGGGGCATCCCGGACACCGCCCCGTTGGTGATCGGTGCGTTGAGGAACCCGAATCCCAGCCCGAAGACCAGGTATGCCGCGCCGACGTAGACGAGGGCGGTGTCGTTGCCGAGGCCGGTGAGCATCAGGGCGCCCGCCACCATCGCCGCTCCCCCGATCACCATCGGCGGCCGGGCTCCCCGATCGCCCACGAGCCGGCCGGCGATCGGCGCGCAGACCACCGAGGCGGCCGCCATCGGCAAGGTCATCAGTCCCGCGTCGAGCGGCGACATCCCGCGAACCTCTTGCAGATACAGGGTGTTGAGGAACAGGAAGCCACCGGTGGCGGCGAAGGCGATGACTGCACATCCCACCGCACTCGAGAAGGGCACGCTCCGGAAGAACCGTGGGTCCAGAAGGGGCTCCGTGCGGCGACTCTCGTACGCGATCATCGCGACGAGTGCACCGGCGGAGATGACGAAACATGCGAGGACGCCCGGTGATGTCCAGCCCTGGGGACGCCCCTCGATGATCGCGAACGTGAGGGTGGCCAGGAAGGCCAGGATCAGGACCTGACCGACCGGGTCGGCGCGACGAGAGCGCTCGGCCTTCGACTCCGGGACGAAACGCATCGTCAGCCCAAGGGCGAGTAGGCAGACCGGAACGTTGAGCCAGAAGATCGCCTCCCAGCCGATCCCGGAGACGAGCGCCCCGCCGACGACCGGACCGAACGCCAAGCTCAATCCGAATGCGGTGCCCCACAATCCGATTGCCTGAGCACGTTCGCGTGGGTCGACGAAGACATTGGTGACGATCGACAGCGCAACCGGGTTGAGCATCGCCCCGCCGACGGCCTGCAGCATGCGCGCCCCGATGAGGGCCTCGGGGGTGGGCGCCAGCGAGCACAGCACGGAGGCGACACCGAAGGTCACCAATCCCACCTGGAAGATCCGCTTGCGACCCAGGCGATCTCCGAGCGATCCGCCGAAGATCAGCAGGCTGGCGATCACCAGTGCATACGCGTCGAGGACCCACTGCAACTGCGACGGTGTGGCACCGAGGTCCGAGCTGATCGACGGTAGGGCGACGTTCACCGCCGAGACGTCCAATCCGACGATGAACAGGCTCAAGCAGCAGGTGGCGAGGATGACGAGCCGGTCCCGCCGCGTGAGGGCACCGTCGGCCGAGCGGGCGCGCTGGGCGGCCCGTGCGGCGTTCACGACTCGGCCGCCTCACGGAGGAGGTCGAGCAGTTCCGCCAGTCGCCGGAGCTGCTCGTCGTCGAGCGCGGCGAACATGTCGGGGGCAGTGGCCGGATTCTCGGTCACCTCGTCCACCACCCGCCGTCCGGCGTCGGTGATCGTGACGCGCTTGCACCGGCCGTCGTCGGCGTCGGCCTCCCGGGTCACGAGTCCTCTGCCGACGAGGTCGTTGACGATCCCGCTCATCGCCGACGCGTCGACACCCATCCGTTCGGCGAGGTCCCGCTGCGTCATCGGGCGCACCGCGACACGGCGGAGCGCGCGGAACCGGCTGAACGGAATGTCGATGACCTCGCTGATCTGGGCGCGCGACTGTTTGGCCTGGTCACGCACGAGGCTGTTCATCGTGAACCAGATCTCGGTCGCGGTCTGCGTGCCCGCTTCGGTCGTAGACATAAAACGATTGTAGATTTACAACTATTCGGCGGCAATCAACCGACGGCGAGAAGTGCGCACGTCACGACCATGACGATCGCGGTGCCCCCGTGGACGCCGAGCGCGATGGATCGAGGACCGCCGTGTCTCCAGACGATGACCGCGTCTCCGACGGGTATCAGCGTGGCTCCGAGGATCACCCACGCGAGTAGGTGCGTCGCGCCGGCGACCATCAGGATGACGACGACCAGGCCCGACAGGATGTCACGTAGACCCTTCACCTCGAGGTAGGCATCGACATCCGGTCGGCCGGTCTCCGCCGGGACTCCGTAGCCACCGGCCGCCACTCCTGGCGCGACGAGAAATCGGATGCCGATCGCGATGATCGCCACCGCGATGAGTCCGGCGAGTGCGTATCCGACGGCGGTGACGATCATGGCCGACGCCACTCAGCCGATCAGCGCGACGGAGAGGCCGACGACCGCCAGGCCTTGCAGCGTCGCCCTGACGGTGATGACCCGATCCCAGTTCTGCTGCAGCACACGAGCATCGGACGGCGTCTCGCCGGCTTCGGCAGCCGCCGTGAAACGCCGGTTGATCGGAGCACTCACCCGGGTGTAGATGACCGTCCACGCCACCAGGAAGACGAGTGCCGCAGCCGCAGCGACCGCCTGGACCCACCGGGTGGCGACCGTTGCGAGGATCGCCACCACCGCGGCCGCGACGAGTCCCAGCACTCCCGGCACGGGCATCCGACGGTCACCATAGCGGTGAACCCTGCCGATGACCGAGGTCAGCGCACGGTCGCCGACCGCCGCCAGCGCCGGCCGCATCACGACCGCGCAGAAGACGTCGGTGCCGTAGACGACGGCGGTGGCCAGCAGCGCGACCACTGCTACGACGGTGGCGACGAGTTCGATGGTCATGACACTTCCTTCGGTAGTCCCGCTAGCAACGCTAACCCTGGGGTTCGAGAACGTCAAGAGCACCGCTAGCATTTCTAGCAGTGCTAGGGTCGAG
This sequence comes from Gordonia sp. GONU, assembly GCF_024733855.1. Taxonomy (NCBI): domain Bacteria; kingdom Bacillati; phylum Actinomycetota; class Actinomycetes; order Mycobacteriales; family Gordoniaceae; genus Gordonia; species Gordonia sp. GONU. The sequence continues at coordinate 46,965 of NZ_JANRHB010000007.1, read as the reverse complement.
CCATGGTCATCGAAGGTCGTCGAGAACGGGAACGGTCGGCGCGTCGTGAGCTGATCATCACGACGGCACGCTCGATCGCCGAAGCGGAGGGCTGGGAGGCCGTCACCACCCGTCGGCTCTCGAGCGAGATCGAGTACAGCCAACCGGTCATCTACAAGCACTTCGCCGGCATGGAGGACATCGCCGAGGCCGTGGCCGTCGAGGGCTTCACAGAACTTGCCACCGTCATCCGGAACGCGCGCGCAGGTACGGAGACCGCCGAGCAGGCTCTCACACGAACCGCAGAGGCATACCTCGACTTCGCCCGCACCAGCCCCGCGGTCTACGACGCGATGTTCAGCCGTCCGACGACCCTGCACTTCGCTGCCGCCGACACCCCGCCCCAGTTGATGGCCGCCTTCGGTGAACTGCGTGAGGTCGTCGAGCCCCTCGGCGAGGACGAAGATTTCGACACCCTCACCGAGGTGGTCTTCGCGGCCCTGCACGGGCTCGCCACCCTCCGCCGCGGCGGTCGTCTTCGGCCCGATCACGACACCGACCGAATACGGATGCTCGTCCGGCAGATCACGACGTGACGCCACCGTAGGCTGAGACGCAGCATCGTCGAGCGAAAGCTGAGTCGCCATGTCGAAGATCCTCGTGTTCGGACACCGCAATCCCGACACGGACGCGATCGGCTCCGCGATCGGGCTGGCGCGCCTCGAACAGGCTCTCGGCGTCGATGCGGAAGCCGTCGCCCTCGGCGTACCCGGTCCGGAGACGGCCTTCGCCCTCGACCACTTCGGCCTGGACGCGCCGCGCGTCATCGACCACGCGAGCCCCCACGACGTGATGCTCGTCGACCACAACGAACGCCAGCAGAGTGTCGCCGACATCGCCGACGTGACGGTCCGGAAAGTGATCGACCATCACCGCATCGCCAACTTCGAGACCGCCGCGCCGCTGTACATGCGGGTGGAACCGGTGGGCTGCACGTGTTCGATCCTGACGCGCATGTACGCCGAGAGCGAGGTCGAGATCCCCGCCGACACCGCCGGGATCATGTTGTCGGCGATCATCTCCGACACCCTGCTGCTCAACTCCCCCACCACCACCGACTCCGACCGCATCGCTGCCGAGGAACTCGCCACCATCGCCGGCGTCGATCTCGACGAATACGGAAACCAATTGCTCCGTGCGGGAACAGAAGTGGGCGACAAACCGGCGTCGACGATCATCGGCCTCGACGCCAAGACCTTCTCGATGGGATCCAACAGTGTTCGCGTCGCGCAGCTGACGACCGTCGACTCCGACGCCGTCCTCGCCCGCCGAGACGAGTTCTTCGAGGCCATGACTGCCGAGAAGAAGACTGCTGGCTACGACCTCTTCCTGTTGCTCATCACCGACGTGATCGCCTGCGACTCAGACCTTCTGGTGGTCGGCGAACCTGTGGAGGCCGTCGAGCGCGCCCTCGGAATCACCGTCGCCGACGGACACGCCTTCGGCAAGGGCATCGTGTCACGGAAGAAGCAGATCGTGCCGCAGTTGACGAAAGTGCTGGCGGGTTGACGACCGTATGATCTTGTGCCCGGAATCCGGGCACAACGTCATACGGATCTGAGATCAGTTCCCGACGCCCTCACCGTGACGGCCCGCTCCACCGGCGAATCGGGTTGCGCCGGCGACGGTGTCGGCTGCCAGGGACACCATGCCGTGTTGCAGTTCGTTCATCAACGCGGCGTCGTTGTCCAGGCCGTTCTGCTCGAGCACGGACATCCGGTCGTGACGCAGGCACGTCTGCGGCAACCCGGCGATCTCGGTCGCGAGCTCGACGGCGGCGTCGAGAGCGGTACCCGACGGGACCACTCGATTCGCGAGTCCGATCTGCAGGGCCTCGTCGGCGGCCACCGGGCGCCCGGTGAGGATAAGGTCCATCGCCCGACTCTCCCCGATCAACCGCGGAAGCCGCACCGTCCCACCGTCGATCAGCGGGACGCCCCAGCGACGGCAGAAGACGCCGAACACGGCATCCTCCTCGACGACGCGCAGGTCGGCCCAGAGTGCGAGTTCGAGACCACCGGCGACGGCGTGACCGGAGATCGCCGCGATCACCGGCTTGGACAACCGCAACCGGGTCGGCCCCATCGGACCGTCACCGTCGAACTCCACCCGGTTGGGCGTGCCGTCGGCGATGGCCTTGAGATCGGCGCCCGCACAGAAGGTCCCGCCTTCGCCGTGGAGTACGGCCACCGACACCGCGTCGTCGGCGTCGAACCGCCGGAATGCGTCGGCCAGGGCGTCGGCGGTCGCGCGGTCGACAGCGTTACGGCGGTCGGGGCGATCGATCCCGATGATCCGGACCGGCCCCTGCGACCGTTCGATCACTCCCGACTCGCCCATGACCACCGTCCCGTCAGGTGTTGAAGTACTTGGCTTCCGGATGATGCAGCACGAACGCGTCGGTGGACTGCTCCGGATGGAGCTGCAGCTCCTCCGACAGCTGAACGCCGATCCGCTCCGGCTCGAGCAGCTCGATCATCTTCGCGCGGTCCTCGAGATCCGGGCAGGCGCCGTAACCGAAGGAGAAACGCGCACCGCGGTATTCGAGGTCGAAGAAGCCCTGAGCGTGCTCGGGATCCTCGCTGTCCATCGACCGGTCACCGAACTTCAGCTCGCTGCGCACGCGCTGATGCCAGTACTCGGCCAGCGCCTCGGTCAACTGCACACCGATGCCGTGGACCTCGAGGTAGTCGCGGTAGGCGTCCTCGGCGAACAGCTTGTTCGCGAAGTCGGCGATCGGCTGCCCCATCGTGACGAGCTGGAACGGCATGACGTCGACCCGGCCCGCCGCCTTCGCGGCCTCGCGTGACTGGATGAAGTCGGCGATGCACAGGAACCTCGACCGCTGCTGGCGCGGGAACGAGAAGCTGAACCGCACCGGCGCGTCGGGGTCCGGCTCGGTGAGCACGTGCACCGTGTCGCCCTCGCTGACCGCCGGATAGTAGCCGTACACAACCGCTGCGTGCTGTAGGATGTTCTCGGTCGAGAGCCGGTCGATCCAGTAGCGCAGACGCGGACGTCCCTCGGTCTCGACGAGCTCCTCATACGACGGGCCGTCGCCACCGCGGGCACCGCGCAGACCCCACTGGCCGAGGAACAGCGCGCGCTCGTCGAGCAACTGCAGATAGTCGGCGATCGGCACCCCCTTGACGATGCGCGAACCCCAGAACGGCGGGGTGGGGATCTCGTTGTCGGAAGCCACATCCGAACGTGCCGGCACCTCGACCGGCACCTCGGCGGCCTTGCGCTTCGCGGCGATGCGCTTGGACCGTTCGTGGCGGGCTTTACGCTCGGCGGTCTTGGCCGCCTCGGCCTTCGCCTCGTCGCTGTCCGGGTCCGGGCCCCCGCCGCGCTTTCGGGCCATGATGTCGTCCATCAGTCGCAGACCCTCAAACGCGTCACGCGCATAGTGCACGTCACCCTCGTAGACATCCGACAGGTCGTTCTCGACGTACGAACGCGTCAGCGCCGCACCACCGAGCAGCACCGGGTACTCCTCGGCGAGACCCCGGGTGTTGATCTCCTCGAGGTTCTCCTTCATGACCACGGTCGACTTCACGAGCAGACCCGACATGCCGATGACGTCGGCTCTCTTGTCCCCGGCGACCTCGAGAATGGTCGCGATCGGCTGCTTGATGCCGATGTTGACGACCTCGTATCCGTTGTTGGACAGGATGATGTCGACGAGGTTCTTGCCGATGTCGTGCACGTCGCCCTTGACGGTCGCCAGCACGATGCGGCCCTTGCCGTCCTCACCCGTCGACTCCATGTGCGGTTCGAGGTGTGCCACAGCGGCTTTCATGACCTCGGCGGACTGCAGCACGAACGGCAGCTGCATCTGGCCCGAGCCGAACAGTTCGCCGACGGTCTTCATTCCCGACAGCAGCGTGTCGTTGATGATCGACAGCGGCGGGACCTGGGTCATCGCCTCGTCGAGATCGTCGGTCAGCCCGTTGCGCTCACCGTCGACGATGCGCCGTTCCAGCCGCTCGAACAGCGGCAGCTTCGCGAGCTCCTGGGCACGCGACTCGCGAGCCGATGCGGCCGACACACCCTCGAAGAGCTCCATCAGCTTCTGCAACGGGTCATAGCCCTCGCGTCGGCGGTCGTAGACCAGATCCAGCGCGATCTCACGATGCTCCTCCGGGATACGCGCCATCGGCAGGATCTTCGACGCGTGCACGATGGCGGTGTCGAGGCCGGCCTGCACGCACTCGTGCAGGAACACCGAGTTCAGCACCTGCCGAGCGGCCGGGTTCAGACCGAAGGAGATGTTCGAGATGCCCAGCGTGAAGTGCACATCCGGGTGCGACTCGTGCAACCGGCGGATGGCCTCGATGGTCTCGATGCCGTCGCGTCGGACCTCTTCCTGACCCGTGGAGATCGGGAAGGTCAGGGCGTCGATGATGATGTCTTCTTCGGCCAGGCCCCAGTTGCCGGTGATGTCGTCGATGAGACGCTCGGCGACACGGACCTTCCAGTCCGCGGTACGCGCCTGACCCTCCTCGTCGATGGTCAGGGCGACGACGGCCGCACCGTGCTCGACGACGAGCCGCATGATCTTGTTGAAGCGCGAGTCCGGTCCGTCGCCGTCCTCGTAGTTCACCGAGTTCACCGCGCAACGGCCACCGAGGGCCTCGAGTCCGGCGCGGATGACCTCCGGCTCGGTCGAGTCGAGCATGATCGGCAGCGTCGACGATGTCGCGAAGCGGCTCGCCAGCGCAGTCATGTCCGCAGCACCGTCACGACCCACGTAGTCGACGTTGAGGTCGAGCATGTGCGCACCGTCGCGCGTCTGGTCCTTGGCGATGTCAAGGCACTTCTGGTAGTCCTCGGCGATCATCGCCTCTCGGAATGCCTTGGAGCCGTTCGTGTTCGTGCGCTCGCCGATGACCAGGAAGCTTGCGTCCTGATCGAAGGGCACCGCGGTGTACAGCGACGACGTCTCCGACTCGTGCTCCGGGGTACGGGTCGCGGGGGTGACCTCCGCCACGGCCGCGGCGACCTGGCGGATGTGCTCCGGCGTCGTACCGCAGCAGCCGCCCACGAAGGACAGACCGAACTCGCCGACGAACTGGGCCATCGACTCGGCCAGCTCCTCCGGTGTCAGCGGGTACTCGGCACCGTTGGCGCCGAGGACGGGCAGACCGGCGTTCGGCATCACCGACACCGGGATGCGCGCATGCTTCGACAGGTAGCGCAGGTGCTCGCTCATCTCGGCCGGACCGGTGGCACAGTTCAGGCCGATGAGGTCGACGCCGAGCGGCTCGATGGCGGCCAGCGCGGCACCGATCTCCGAACCGAGCAGCATCGTGCCGGTGGTCTCGACCGTGACGTGGCTGATGATCGGGATCCGGCGACCGACCTGATCCATGGCCCGCTGGGCCGCGATCACGGCGGCCTTCACCTGCAGCAGGTCTTGAGAGGTCTCGATGAGCACCGCGTCGGCGCCGCCCTCGAGCATGCCGATGACACATTCCTGGTAGGCGTCGCGGATCACCGCGAACGTCGTGTGCCCGAGGCTCGGCAACTTGGTCCCGGGACCCATCGAGCCGAGCACGTACCGTCCGGTGCCGTCGGCGGACGGCCCCATCTCGTCGGCCACCCCCCGCGCGATCGCGGTGCCCTTGTAGGCCAGCTCGCGGATGCGGTCGGCGATGTCGTAGTCACCGAGGTTCGAGAGGTTGCAGCCGAAGGTGTTGGTCTCGACGGCGTCGGCGCCGGCCTCGAAGTAGGCGCGGTGGATTCCTTCGAGGACGTCGGGCCGCGTGTCGTTGAGGATCTCGTTGCAACCTTCGAGGTTGCGGAAGTCGTCGAGGGTGAGATCCGCGGCCTGGAGCATCGTGCCCATCGCCCCGTCGCCGATCAGCACCCGCCGCGACATCGCCGACAGGAAGGTCGTGTCGAAGTCGCGCGGTTTGTGGCCGCGATCACCGGGATATTCGAAGGACATGGTTGACAGCGTAGTTCGCCCTCTCTGCGTGTTCGGTCGTAGGCTGGTTCGGTGAACGCTGAGCAGATGTCGAACCTTCCCCAGCTGCGCAGACCCATTCTGCTCGCGGCCTTCGAGGGCTGGAACGACGCCGGGGACGCCGCCAGCAGTGCCGTCGAGCATCTCGCCCTCGAGTGGGATGCTCGTCCGCTCGCCGACATCGACTCTGACGAATACTACGACTTCCAGGTCAACCGTCCCACTGTCAAGCAGATCGACGGTGTGACGCGGCGCATCGAATGGCCGACGACGTCGATCTCGTACTGCAGCCCGCGCGGTGCCGACCGCGACATCGTGCTGGTCCGCGGCATCGAACCGAACATGCGGTGGCGTGCGTTCTGCGCCGAGATCGTCGAACTCGCCCAGGAGCTCGAGGTCGAGACCACCGTCATGCTGGGCGCGCTGCTCGCCGACACCCCGCACACCCGCCCGGTGCCCGTCACCGGAACTGCCTACAGCAGCGAGTCGGCGGCCCGGTACAACCTCACCGAGAGCCGATACGAAGGCCCCACCGGCATCACCGGCGTGCTGCAAGACCTCTTCGTGCAGGCGGGCCTGCCCGCCGTGTCCTTCTGGGCCGCGGTGCCGCACTACGTGTCGACCCCGCCCAACCCGAAGGCCACCGTGGCGCTCCTGACGCGCGTCGAGGAGGTCCTCGACATCGAGGTCCCGCTCGGCACGCTGCCCGAGCAGGCCGAGGAATGGGAACGGGCGGTCACCGAGATGACCGAGGACGACGAGGAGATCGCCGACTACGTCCGGGGGCTCGAGGAACGCGGCGACGCCGAGATGGATCCCGACGAGGTGATGGCGAAGATCGACGGCGACGCACTCGCCGCCGAGTTCGAGCGCTATCTCAAGCGCCGCGGACAGGGGCCGTTCGGCGGGTGAACACCCACCGAACGGCAGCGGTGCGTCGTGCCGGTGTCGCGGGCGCGGTCGGTCTGGGTGTCACGGCCGTCGCCGGGTACGTCACCCGAAATCGCACCTACGACCGCCGGGAGTCGTCCCTCCTCGCATCCAGCGGTGTGATCCCACGGTCGGTCACCATGCCCGGCGGCGCGGTGATCAGCTACGGCGAGGGCCCACCGGGCGGCGAGCCGCTGCTCCTGATCCCCGGACAGCAGGTCTCGTGGAGCGACTATGCGGCCGTGCTCGGCGCACTGTCGGAGGACTGGCATGTCTTCGCCGTGGACTGTTTCGGCCACGGCGGCTCCGCCAAGGATCCGGCGTGGTATCCGGCGCTCCGACAGACCGCCGCACTCGGCTGGTTCGTCGACACGGTGATCGGCTCGCCCGCGGTGGTTGCCGGGCATTCGTCGGGCGGGCTGCTCGCCGCACGTCTCGCAGCCGACTGCCCCGCCCTCGTCCGCGCTGTCCTCATCGAGGACGCGCCGTTCTTCGCGACCGAACCCGACCGCGCTCCCGCCACGTTCGCGTGGCGGGACGGCTTCCGGCCCATGCACGACTTCCTGACCGCACCGCGGGAAGCCGAGATGACCTGGACGCGCCACTGGGTGCGCCACAGCCACCTGCGAGCGCTGTTCGGCGACAAGGGCTGGACACGACTGGTCCGCGACCCGGTCGAACGCCGGCTCGACCGCGATCCGCGCCGCATCCCACGACTCTGGTGGCTGCCGCCGACGCTGAACCGCGCCCTCGACCTCACGGCATGCCTGCAGGACGGCACCGGCGACTACGACCTGCGCTACGGCGAGATGTTCTACGACGGCACGTGGTTCGAGGGATTCGACCAGGCCGAGACCCTCGCGAGAGTCCGCGTGCCGGTGACCCTGCTGCACGCCACCGTGCACGTACAGGACGGTGTCCTGCTGGGTGCGATGACCGACGACGACGCGCGCCGGGCCCACGTCCTGATGCCGGATTGCCTACTCGTCGACCACATCCCGGCCGGGCACGACATCCATCGCCAGCGTCCGGCGTTGTTCGTCGACTCGATCAACGCCCTGCCCGGGCGGATTCACCGGTGACGACCGAGCGGGGCAGCGCTCAGCCGATCCTCTCGATGGAGACGACCGGCGTGGTGATGCGCCACGTACGGACGTCGGGATCGTCGGCCGCTCGCACCCAGAACTGAGCCGACTCTCCGAGCCGGCAGGACTTCACCCCGAGCAGCGGGATGTCCTCCGAGTCACGGCGCAGCCGACTGACGGTCCAGTCCTCGCTGTCGGTGCCGCCGACGCCGGGAGCGCGCAGGAGCGTCATCTCCTCGAAGTCCAGCAGGTAGGTGGATGTCCGGGTGACCACGGTGAACACCCCGGAGTCGGTGTCGGGTCTGATCTCTTGCACACGCGCCACGAGAGCACTGTACCCAGAGCCATCGCGCACTGTTCGGCCCGTGCAGCCCAAACGACGTCCGGCGCCGCACGCGGCCCGATCAGTCCTGCCGGGTCGCCGGGATGCCGAGCAGGGCGTCGACCGCCGCGGCGAGTGCCGCGGGCGACTCCGCCGACGACCCGATGCCGGCCCGCACGTCGGCGCACCAGGCGTCCACTGCGGCAAGCGCTTTCGGGGTGTCGAGGTCGTCGGCGAGGTGCTGGCGGACGCGTGCGATCACATCGGACGCATCGGGTCCGGCGGGTGCGGCGAATGCCGTCCGCCACCGGTCGAGACGTTCGACGGCGGTGTCGAGGATCGACTGGGTCCACATGCGGTCGCCGCGGTAGTGGTCGGCGAGCAGTGCGAGCCGGATGGCGGCCGGGTCGACGCCCTCGCGGCGAAGCACCGACACGAACACCAGGTTGCCGCGGCTCTTCGACATCTTCTCGCCGTCGAGACCGACCATCCCGGTGTGCACGTAGTGGCGCGCGAACCGTCGCGAATCCGTCAGCGCCTCACCGTGGGCGGCCGAGAACTCGTGGTGCGGGAAGATCAGGTCGTTGCCGCCGCCTTGGATGTCGAACTCGATCCCGAGCCGGTTCAGAGCGATCGCCGAGCACTCGATGTGCCAGCCCGGGCGTCCGGGACCGAACGGCGAGTCCCAGGACGGCTCGCCGGGACGCTCCGCGCGCCACAACAGCGCGTCGAGCGGGTCACGCTTGCCCGCCCGGTCGGGGTCGCCGCCACGCTCGGCGAAGAACCGTGCCATCGTCTCGCGGTCGTAGCCGGACTCGTATCCGAACTGTTCGGTGGCGTCGGTCCGGAAGTAGACGTCGGGATACTCCGCGTCGTCGACGGTGTAGGCGGCACCCGAGGCGAGCAGTTTCTCGACCACCTCGATGACCTCGCCGATCGACTCGACGGCACCGATGTAGTCGCGCGGCGGCAGCACCCGCAGGGCGGTCATGTCATCGCGGAAGAGCTGGGTCTCGCGCGCACCGAGGTCACGCCAGTCGACGCCGTCACGGTCGGCACGTTCGAACAGCGGGTCGTCGACGTCGGTCACGTTCTGCACGTAGTGGACGACATGCCCCTGGTCCCGCAGGACGCGGTTCACCTGATCGAAGGTCACGTACGTCGCGGCATGGCCGAGGTGGGTCGCGTCGTACGGGGTGATCCCGCAGACGTACATGGTGGCGGTCGGTCCCGGGCTCACCGGACGGACAGCACGGTCGGCGGTGTCATAGAGGCGGAGGGCTGGTCCTTCGCCGGGTACCGCCGGAAGTTCCACATCGGGCCACGACTGCATGGCGTCCACTGTATTGCCCACGGACCGCGACGTGTTCACGGCCCGTCCGCAGCGATCGTGATCACCCGGAGCCGATGGGATCGACGATCCCGGCGGTGTCGATCAGAACGGGGGCCACGGAATGGGCCGATGGCCCGGCGGCAGCGGCATGGTCTCGCTCTCGGCGAGAACGATCGCCCGCACCGTGAGCGCGTCGACCTCGTCGGCGGTGATGTGGCGCAGCAGATCGCGGCGCAAGGCCGAGGCGTCGGTCTCCAGGTGCTCGGCGAGCTCGGCGACGTCGGCGACCAGATGTCCGGGCACCTTCTCCCCCGCCCAGCCCCACAGAACGGTCCGGAGCTTGTCCTCGGTGTGCAGGCAGATGCCGTGATCGATGCCGTAGACACCGCCGTCGAGGCCCTCGAGGACGTGGCCGCCCTTGCGGTCGGCGTTGTTCAGCACGACGTCGAGCACTGCGAGTCGCTGGAGACGCGGGTCGTCGGCGTGGACGAGCACGACGGGTTCGCCATACGGGTCGTAGGCCTGCAGGACGGCGAAGAATCCGGTCGGCACCCGGTCGACCGGGCACAGATCGACCAGATCGATCCGCGGCTGCGCCTCGACGGGCGGGTGCTCGGAGTTGTCCGGCGTCTCGATCCAGCGCTGCACCATGCCCGGACCGACTGGTCCGTCACGGTGGATCGTCGTCGGGATCGCACCCCACCCGAGGGCCTCCGAGATCAGATACGACGCGACCTCGCGTCCGGCCAGGGTGCCGTCGGGGAAGTCCCACAGCGGGACCTCGCCACGGATCGGCTTGTACACGCAGCGCATCGACTGTTCCTCGAGCACGGCGTCGCACACCAGGGTGGCGTTGCTGGCCGACGGGATCCGCCCGAGGATCGTCAGCTCCCCGTCGCGGAGGATCTCGAGCGGTGACACCTCAGCCGGAACGGGGTCCGAGGACTCCGGCTGGTGCGGACTCGCGGCTTCCGGTGTCAACGGCCGCGCCCCTGTCTCACCGTCGGGACTCGCTCACGCCTGGGAAGAGGGTCCGGGTGTGCCCGGGTCTTCATCGTCGGGGTCGTCCGGATCGTCGTCGTCGTCCTCGTCGACGAGGAAGCTCGGATCGGTTTGCGCGGCAAGGCTGTTGAACACCTCGGGATCGATGAAGTCGATCGACTTGCTCAACTGCGCGTCACGCTTGTAGCCGTTGGTGCGCACGCACAGGTGGCCGTCGGGGTCGAGCGGCTCGCTGCAGAGTGGGCACGGCTGGCGGCCGGCGGAGATGACCTTCGACGACCGTGCCGCGAATTCGCGTGCCGCGGCAGTGGTGAGGAACACGCGCACCGCGTCAGGTCCCTCGTCGGTGTCGTCGAGCACGACGCTCTCGTCGAACTCCCCCTCGGTGATGGCCAGCAACTCCACGACGACGGCCTCGGATTCGGCGTCCCAGCCCAGCCCCATGGTGCCGACGCGGAACTCGGCGTCGACGGGCATGACCAGCGGGCTCAGGTCGCCGACCCGATCGGTCGCCGGCGGGATCGGGGTGCCGAAGCGGCGGTGGATCTCGTCGAGCAGTGCGCCGATCCGGTCCGCGAGGATCTGGACCTGCTGCTTTTCGAGCATCACGCTGATGATGCGTGTCTCGTGGACGGCCTGGAGGTAGAACGTGCGGTCGCCGGGTTGCCCTATCGTGCCGGCGACGAACCGGTCCGGGCTGCGGAACACGTGTATCGCTCGGGACATCACACCTCCTTCATTGTTGTGTTCATTATCCCGATGTCGCCGGGATCGTCGCAGCGGCACCGGTGTCCCCGCCCACGACGGCATCGTCGGACGCCTGCTGGTCGTCACCGGTGGCCGGACGAGGTGTCGGAACCGAGAGCTTGTGTGTGTTGTTGACCGTGTGCACGTACGGACGCGACGAGGAGTAACGGACGACGCTGATCGACGCGGGCTCGACGACGATGCGCTGGAATGCGTCGAGGTGACTGCCCATCGCGTCGGCGATGATCGACTTGATGACGTCACCGTGCGAGCAGGCGATCCAGACACCGGCGCCGTCGGAGCCGCCGTAGACGCGGTCGAGTTCGCGGATGGCACGCACCGCACGGGCCTGGACGTCGGCGAGGCCCTCCCCGTCAGGGAAGACCGCGGCCGACGGCTGCTGCTGCACGACCTTCCAGAGCGGCTCGGAGAGCAGCTCGGAGATGGGGCGTCCGGTCCAGCCGCCGTAGTCGACCTCGGCGAGGTCGTCGACGACGACCTCCGGAGGACGCTCCCCGTTGGTGCCGAGGGCGGCGAGCAGCGGTGCGACGGTCTCCGCGCAGCGATCGAGCGGTGAACGGACCACAGCCCTGATCGCGCCGAGGTGCTCGCCCAAACGGCTCACGAGTGCGTCGGCCTGTTCGCGGCCCCGGTCGTCGAGGTGGACTCCGGGGCTACGACCCGCGAGCACACCCGAGGTGTTCGCCGTCGAACGGCCGTGCCGGAGAAGGATCACGGTCATCCCACAACCATAGGCATGCGCGCATGCGGCCCGCACGCGGCGAGGACGCGGCGAGGACGCGGCGAGGACGCCTCAGACGTCAGGTCGCGGAGATCGTGCCGGTGGACAGCAGGACGATGAGCGTGACGCCCAGGATCACGCGGTAGGCGCCGAACCAGTTCATCGAGTGCCCGCTGACGAACTTCAGCAGCCAGGCGATGGCCGCATAACCCACGATGAACGCGACGATCGTCGCCACCAGCAGCTGCGGCCCGGTCGCCTCCATGCCCTCACCGCTCGGGTTGAACGCGTCCGGCAGGCTGAACAGGCCCGACGCGGTCACCGCCGGGATGGCCAGCAGGAACGAGAACCGGAACGCGGCCTCGCGTTCGAGCCCGAGGAACAGTCCGGCGCTCGCCGTCGCACCCGACCGGGAGACACCGGGGACCAGCGCCAGGCACTGTGCGCCGCCCATGACCAGCCCGTCGCGCAGCGTCAGCTTCTCGAGCGGACGCTGCTTCGTCCCGTATCGCTCGGCAAGCCAGAACACACCCGCGAAGACGATCAGCATGATCGCGACGAGCCACAGGTTGCGGCCGGTGGTGCGGATCTGGTCCTTGGCGAGGTAACCGATGAGCCCGATGGGGATGGTCGCGAGGATCACATACCAGCCGATGCGGTAGTCGAGGTTGCGCTCCTCGGCGTGGAACAGGCCGCGGAACCACGCCCCGATGATGCGGAAGATGTCGCGGGCGAAGAAGAGCAGCACGGCTGCCTCGGTACCGAGCTGGGTTACCGCGGTGAACGACGCCCCGGCGTCCTCGCCGAACATGAGTTCCGAGGCGATACGGAGATGCCCGGACGACGAGATCGGCAGGAACTCGGTGAGGCCCTGCAACGTCCCGAGGACGATCGACTGGGTCCAGGTCATGGTGTCGGTCACGGCGCCCGATGCTACGCGGAGGCCCGCCCGCCGACCGGTCTCGGCGACACGCGTCGACCCGCCTGAGACCCGGCCTCGACGGGTCACGCAAGATGGGTTCATGCACTCGTCTCGACGACCGCGCCCCCGTCACCAGCCCCCGAGCGGTCTCGCACGGTTGCGGCGCCCGGTCGTCGCAGCGGCGACACTCGCCGTGGGTGTGGCGATGATCACGGCGTGCGGGTCCGACGACTCCGGCACCCCGGACGTCCCGACCGTCACCCCGGCGACCGCGGCCGAGGCGCCCGCGACCTCCCAACCTGCCGGACTCACCGTCCCCGCACCCGCCGGTTCCCGGGCGCTCGCCTCGTCCGGCCGCACGGTCGCCGTCGTCTCGCCGGACGGCAGGCAACTGCTCCGCTTCGACGCCGCGAGGATGACCGCGCCACCCACATCGGTCGAGGTACCCGGCCTGACCGCGCTCGCCCCGGACACCGATGGCGGCTATCTCGGGGTCGGGCCGGGTGCGCTGGTCGTCGTCGACGCCCAGGGCGCCGCGCGCACCGCCGGACTCGACACCGACTCCCCGACCGCGGTCGTGCGCGCCGCGTCCGGCGAGATCGTGGTCGGCACCGCCGACGGCCGGGTGCTGATCTACGACGGCGACTTCGAGAACGGGCAACTCCGCATGAGGCACGATCTGCGCGAGTTCGTCCGCGTGGATTCACTCACCGCGGCTCCGGCCGCGGCCGAGGGCCTCGACGGCCAGATCGTCGTCCTGGACCGCGCGCAGTCGTCGGTGACCCCGATCGACCCCGAATCCGGCGAACCCGGGCCCGCGTTGCGGGCCGGCAACGGCGCCACGACCTCGACGGTCGACCGTTTCGGACGCATCCTGGTCGCCAACACCCGCGACGGCGAGATCCTCGGCTTCTACGGTTCACCGCTGGTCATGCGGTTCCGCTATCCGGTGGCCGATGGCCCGTACGCCGTAGACTACGACGACACCCGCAACCTGCTCTGGGTGTCGACAACCGCGAACAACGAGGTGGTGGCGTATGACCTGGCCGACGGCGAGCCGACCGAGAAGCAGCGGTTCGCGTCTGTCGTCCAGCCCGACGCCATCACCGTCGACGATGCCGGCACCGTCTACGTCCTGTCGGCACGCGACGGCCGACTCCAGGTCGTACCCCCGCCCGGCGCTCCTCTCGGTGTCGCGGCGGTCGAGCCGGGCCGGTGACCTGTGACTGCTGATCGACGACCCCACACCCGGCACGCACGGACATCCGCCCGCCTGGGGTCGCGCTACCCCACCGGCTGGGAGGTCACGTCCGAGGACGTCGAGTGCATCCTGCTGAAGTTGCCGCCGGACGTCACCCGGGTGACCGCGTCGATGCGACTGGCACTCCAGGCCGAGTTCGGCGGCTGGGAGCTGTCCCGGGTCCGCCTCTACTCCGACGGCACGCGCAAGGTCCTGCTCAAGCGCCGGCGTCCGCCGCGGGGCGCCCGCGAACTCGACGAGGACCGTTCCACCGACCACGATCCCCGGAGTGCCCAGGCATGCTGACCGCACGAACCGCCACCAGGGTGCTGATCGCACTCAACCGGTGGTGCTATCCCCTGCTGCTCAAGGTGATGTTCCTGCTGCCGCCGGAACGCATTCATCACATCGTGTTCGTGCTGCTGCGTGCGGTGGGCCGGTTCTCCCTGCTCTCCGTCCCGGTGGCCAAGCTGCTCGCCCACCACGACCCGGTACTGCGAAGCCGTGTGTTCGGCGTCGACTTCCCGGCGCCCATCGGGCTGGCGGCCGGCTTCGACAAGACCGCCGGTGCCGTGAACACCTGGGGTCAGATCGGTTTCGGCTTCGCCGAGATCGGCACCATCACCGGCCGGGGACAGCCCGGCAACCCGCAGCCGCGCCTGTTCCGCCTGCCCGCCGACCGGGCCCTCATCAACCGGATGGGCTTCAACAATCCGGGGGCGCACGTCGCCGCCGAACACCTCACCGAGGTCCGGCGCGGCCCGGTGTCGGTGCCGATCGGCGCGAACATCGGCAAGACCAAGGTGGTCCCGCTCGACGAGGCCATCGACGACTACCGTCTCTCGGCCGGCCTGCTCGGCCCACTCGCCGACTTCGTCGTGGTCAACGTGAGTTCTCCCAACACTCCCGGGCTACGCGATCTCCAGGCCGTCGACTCGTTGCGGCCGATCCTCGCCGCGGTCCAGTCCGAGGTCCACGTCCCGGTCCTGGTGAAGATCGCTCCCGACCTCGTCGACGACGACATCGACGCGGTCTCCGACCTCGCCGTCGAGCTCGGTCTCGCCGGCATCGTCGCCACCAACACCACCATCGGCCGCGAGGGTCTGCGCACCCCGGACGCCGACGTGCGCGAGATCGGCGCGGGTGGTCTGTCCGGAGCACCGGTGGCCGACCGGTCGCTGTCCGTCCTGAAACGGCTCTACAACCGCGTCGGCGGGAAGATCGCGATCGTGAGTGTCGGCGGCATCGAGACCGTCGATCAGGCGTGGGAACGCATCTGTGCCGGCGCCGATCTGCTGCAGGTCTACACCGGGTTCATCTACGGCGGACCGCTGTGGCTGTACGAATTGCACGCCGGTCTCGCCGAGCGTGTGCGCGCGGGCGGTTTCGCGTCGGTCTCCGATGCGGTGGGCAGCGCCGCGACCGCGCAGCCCTGACCGGACGCTCCGACGCCGCCGACGTGGCAAAGCAGGCGTCCTGACCGCTCGACGAGCGATCAGGACGCCTGGTTGTCGTTGCGTCTCAGACGTTCTCGCCGGGCTGTTCGTAGGTGCCCACCAGGACTGCGCGGGCGATCGCGTGCGAGAAGAGGTTGAAGCCGAGGTAGGCGGGGGTGGCTCCCTCGGGCAGGTTCAGCGACTCGGTGTCGACCGCGTGCACGGCGACGAAGTAGCGATGCGGTCCGTGTCCGGGCGGCGGGGCGGCACCGATGTAGCGGCGCAGCGAGGCGTCGTTGGTGAGCGTTACGGCGCCATCGGGCAGACCCGAACCCTCGTCGTCACCGGCCCCCTCGGGCAGGCTCGTGACGGACGCGGGGATGTCGGCGACGGCCCAGTGCCAGAACCCCGACGCGGTCGGTGCGTCGGGGTCGTAGACGGTGACGGCGAAAGACTTCGTCTCCGAGGGGAATCCGGACCAGGTCAGCTGCGGTGACAGGTCATCTCCACCCGCACCCATGATTCCGCTGACCTGACCGCTGGCCAGCGGCGAGCCGTCGGTGAGGCTCTCCGAGGTGAGCGTGAAACCCGGCAGACTCGGTAGCGGGGAGTACGGGTCGAAGGACGACATGTGTTCACCTTTCTGACGTTTCGCGCATCGGATCGATCTGCCCACCACTCTATGTGAGGGCTCAGCTGTGGAGCAGGAAGTGTTCGAAGACCTTGGTGCCGAACAGAACCGCGTCGACCGGCACCCGCTCGTCGACGCCGTGGAACAACGCCGCGAAGTCGAGCTCGGGCGGCAGCTGCAGCGGCGCGAACCCGAAGCAGCGGATGCCCAACTTGGCGAACGCCTTGGCGTCGGTGCCGCCGGAGAGCATGTAGGGCACCGTCTTTCCCTGCTCGTCGTGAGCGAGAATGGCGTTGTTCATGGCGTCGACGAGGTCGCCGTCGAACGTCGTCTCGTACGAATCGAGGTGCGTGATCCATTCCCGGGTGACGTTCGGCCCGATGAGTTCGTCGATCTCCTTCTCGAAGGCCTCCTGACGCCCCGGCAGTACGCGGCAGTCGATGACGGCTTCGGCCTTCTGCGGGATGACGTTGGCCTTGTAGCCGGCTTTCAGCATCGTCGGGTTGGCGGTGTCGCGCAGCGTGGCGCCGATGATGCGGGCGAGATTGCCGAGCTTGAACAGCGATGTCTCCAGGTCGGGCGCGTCCGGGCTGAAGTCCAGTCCGGTCTCGGCGCTGACCTCGGCGAGGAACTGGCTCACCGACTCCGTCATGACGAGCGGGAAGGTGTGCCGGCCGATCCGCGCCACGGCTTCGGCCACCTCGGTGACCGCGTTGTCGGCGTGCAGGAACGAGCCGTGACCCGCCCGCGCCTCCGCGGTGAGACGCATCCAGCCCAGACCCTTCTCGGCCGTCTCGACGAGATACAGGCGCTTCTGGGTGCCGTCGGGTCGATCGACGGTCAGCGAGAAACCGCCGACCTCACCCACCGCCTCGGTGATCCCCTCGAAGAGATCCGGCCGGTTCTCGACCAGCCAGTGGGCGCCCCACGTCCCGCCGGCCTCCTCGTCGGCGAGGAAGGCGAACACGATCTCCCGCGGCGGGACGGTGCCGTCGCGTTTGAACTGGCGGGCCAGCGCGAGCGCCATCCCGGCCATGTCCTTCATGTCGACCGCACCGCGTCCCCAGATGTAGCCGTCCTTCACCGTGCCGGAGAACGGGTGGACACTCCAGTCCGCCGGCTCTGCCGGCACCACGTCGAGATGGGCGTGGATCAGGAGGGCGCCGCGGTCGGAGTCGGGCGGTCCCGCGAGGCGCGCGAAGACGTTGCCGCGTCCCGGACGGCCCGACTCGACATACTGTGTGGTGTATCCCACTTCCTCGAGTTGCTGCGCCACCCACTTGGCACACTCTTCCTCGCCTTTCGTGGTCTCCGGCTCCCCCGTGTTGGAGGTGTCGAACCGGATCAAACGGCTGACGAGATCGACTACTTCAGTGGTCGCAGACTGGAAAGACACCCCTCACTCCTACGGGATTTGGGATACACGGGCAACCTCGGTTAGTGTTATCCCGCTGCCGAGAGACGGCGGGGAGAAATCACCGCCGGAGCAACGCAGCAGAGCAAGTCCGAGTGGCGGAATGGCAGACGCGCTAGCTTGAGGTGCTAGTGTCCTATTAACGGACGTGGGGGTTCAAGTCCCCCCTCGGACACCGCAGATCACAGAAGAACCCCGGCTCCGGCCGGGGTTCTTCTCGTTTGTCATCGATACCGCGCGGACACGGCAGGGTCAGCTCCCGACGGGCTCCATGAACCCCGCCCAGGCGCGCGAGTACGGCAGGTCGATCGAGTTCTCCACGAAGGCCTGCAGGATGACGCGACGCAGCCGTCGCTGGACCGCCCACTGGCCGTTCGGCATGGTCTTGACCGTCAGGCGCAGGACGACCTTCTCGGAGGAGACCTCCTGCACGCCGAGCATCTCGATGGCACCGAGGATGTCGGTGTCGTCCTGTTCGACGGCGAGCCGCGCCGCCTCGGCGGCCACCCGCTGCGCCTTGTCGATGTCGGCGCCCGGCGCGACCGGCACGTCGACGCGTGCGACCGCGAACTCCTGGCTCATGTTGCCGACGCGGGCGATCTCGCCGTTGCGGACATACCAGAGGGTGCCGTCGATGTCGCGGAGCGTGGTGACGCGCAGACCCACGGTCTCCACCTCGCCTATCGCCTCGCCGAGGTCGACGATGTCACCGACCCCGTACTGGTCCTCGAGGAGCATGAACACCCCGGTGACGAAGTCGCGGACCAGGTTCTGGGCACCGAAGCCGATCGCAAGGCCCACGATGCCGGCCGAGGCGATGAACGGTGCGATGTTCACCCCGAGGACGCTCAGCACCGACAGCACCACCCAGACGAGCAGCACGATCGACACGGTGGACTTCAGCACCGAGCCGATCGTCGCGGCCCGCTGGGCGCGACGAGCGGCGATCTGGGCGCTGCGTTCGGTTGTCGGCGTCTTGGACCGGAAACCGCGGATGAGAGACGCGCCCCGAGTTCTCCCGCCCTCCCGGGAGCGGGGCCGGGTCGCCCGGTCGATGACGCGATGGATGGCGTAGCGCACGACCAGCGCGAGCAGGATGTAGGCCGCGATGCGGATCGGATTCTCGATGAGCCATTCGCGATTCGTGTCGGTCCATTCGAAGGCCAGGTTCTGAATGGTCATGACCCCGACCGTACGGACGATGAGATCGTTGTCCAGTCGTGATCGTTCGCAGACCGGCGTCGTCGGACCCGAAAACCGTTGTCAGCCTGCGCGGAACGTGACGATGTTCTGATCGAGGATCATTCGGTCCTCTTGTGTGGCGACGGCCACATCGGGTGCCAGGACCAGAGGGACGCCGGTCCCCTCCGAGGCGTCGAAGGCCGCGGTGTCGGCCACCCGGCCGGTGATGGTGAAGAGATCGGTCACACTCGGTACACCTTGCGACACCAGGAACGACGGACCGTTCATCACGTGGACGTGCAGGTGCGGTGCGACCGAGTTGCCGCTGTTGCCCACCTTGCCGATGACCTCGCCCCGACGCACACGGTCCCCCGGCTTGAATCGCACCGAGCCGGGTTGCATGTGGGCGTAGTTCACGTAGAAACCGTCGCCGATGTCGAGGACGAGGTTGTTGCCGTCGGCATCGGCGATCGGCAGATTCGCCGGGTACTCACCCGGCACCTGCTCGGGCAGGTCGTTGCGGCTGGCGACGACCGTCCCGTCGGCGACGGCGAGCGCGTCATCGCCGAAGATCCGGTAGCCGGCCGGATTCCTGGCGTCGCCGACGAAGATCTTCCCGTCTGGTCCGGCCTGCTCCCAGTCGACGGCGTAGCGCTGCGCGAGGACGGGCGCGCCATCGAGCGGCAGCAGGGCCCGGGTGTGCCGGACCGCGTCGCAGCAGGCGTCGGCGGCGATGTAGTGCTCACCGGCGAGCGGCGGACCCAGGACCGGGACCACGCCGTCGTTCACGTCGACCGCCGCGATCCTCTCGGTGGTCTCGCGCATCTCGGGTGGCGCCTCGTCGGCGCGGACCGAGATCTCGTGGATCAGCTTCTTCGGTGCGTCACCCGCGAATCGCAGGTGGAGGAACAACACGCCGTTCTGTCCCGGTGCGAGCACCTCGGAATACCCGTCGGGCGCACCTGGTCTCGGCTGGACTGAGGGCGCTCCGGTGGGCTTGAGCCGTCCCGCGACACCGGCCTGGTCGAGGCCGATCAGTGCAGGGCTGCCTTCCGTCTCGGCGTCGAACACCTCGACCCCGGTGATCGTGACCGGGGTGCGCATGTAGTTCGTCAGCGACACCTCGTAGACGAGATGGTCGGAACCGTCCGATCCGGCGAACGGAGTCGGCGCCAACATCACCGACCCCACCACCGGGGTGACGACCGGTTCGGCGGGAACCGGTACTTTCGTACCACCGTCGGAATCCTCGGCACCGCCGCAGCCGGCCAGGACGAGCGCGGCACACAGGCCGAGAACTGTCGATGAGAGTCGTTGTGGGTGCATCGCGTTCCTCTGCGGCCGTCGCGCCGACGGCGGTCCGTCCGGCATCGGCAGGGATACTAGGGAACGCCGGGGCGGCGCGGGTGTGGTCACCGCAGACCGGGCACAATTGTGACGTGACCCAGCGCCTGTTCTTCGACTGCGACACCGGTATCGATGATTCGGTGGCACTGCTCTATCTGCTGGCCCGCGCCGATGTCGACCTCCTCGGGATCGCCTCGACGGCCGGCAACGTCCCTGTGGACGTGGTCACGACGAACAACCTGTCCTGGCTCGAACTCTGCGGCCGTCCCGAGATCCCCGTCCACGTCGGGTCGGCCACTCCCCTCGTCGCCGACCTGATGACGACCGAGGACACCCACGGTCCACTGGGCGTCGGCCATGCCGAACTGCCCACCCCGACCATCACGGCGAGCCACGTCGACGCCGCGGACGCCTGGATCGAGGCGTCGCGAGCTCACGACGGCGAACTCGTCGGGCTGGTGACCGGGCCGCTGACCTCGCTGGCGACCGCGGTCCGCCGGGATCCGGCACTGCCGTCCCGCATGCGCCGACTGGTGATCATGGGCGGCGCGTTCCACACCCACGGCAACACGACGCCGACCTCGGAGTGGAATGTCGCCGTCGACCCGGAGGCCGCCGCAGAGGTCTTCGCGGCGTTCGGTACGGCAGGCGCACCGGAGCCCATCGTGTGCGCGCTGGATCTCACCGAGCAGGTCGTGATGACCCCGGACCACGTGGTGCGCCTGGCCGCCGCGTCGGGAAGCACACCGCTCGAATGCCCGGACCCCGGCGACGAACGGGGTCTGCGTTCGGTTGCCGACAACGAGATCATCCGGCACCTCACCGATGCCCTGCGCTTCTACTTCGAGTTCCATCACGACCACGACGAGGGCTACATCGCCCATCTCCATGACCCGTTCGCGGCGATGGTCGCGCTGAACCCCGGCCTCGTGGCCACCATTCCGGCGCGCGTGGGCGTCGAGCTCACCGGAACCCTGACGCGCGGGATGACGGTCGCCGACGAACGCTGGATGTCGCCGCTGGGACCCAACGCCCGCATCGCCACGACCACCGACCTCGACTCCGTGTTCGACGATCTCATCGAGACGATCGGGACCTACGCTCGCGCACTCGTCGGGATCTGAGACCCCCACCGCCGTCTGAGGTGTCCGAGAAGCGAGCACGACGGCCCAACGGCACCTACGGTTGACCGGTGACTCGACTCGGTTATCAGATCGCCAACTTCACCTACCCGGACGTTCCCGCCGAACGGCTCTTCCCCACCGTCGTCGCGCAGGCGCGGGAGGCCGAGGACTCCGGTTTCGACACCGTCTTCGTGATGGACCACTTCTATCAGTTGCCCATGCTCGGTGAACCCGACGATCCGATGATCGAGTGCTACACACTGCTGTCCGCGCTCGCCCAGCACACCTCGACGGTCCGCCTGTCGTCGCTGGTCACCGGTAACACCTACCGCAACCCCGCGTTGCTGGCGAAGACCGTGACCGCCCTCGACGTGGTCTCCGGCGGTCGAGCACAACTCGGGATCGGGGCGGGATGGTACGAGCACGAACATGATTCGCTCGGATTCGAGTTCGGTAGCTTCAGCGACCGGTTCGAGAGGCTGGAGGAGGCCCTGCAGATCGTCCGCGGCATGCTCGCCGGGGAGCGCCCCAGCCTCGACGGCAAGCGGTATCGCGTCGCCGATGCGCTGAACGTGCCCGCACCGCTGTCGAAGATCCCGGTGATGATCGGCGGCGGCGGCGAACGCAAGACCTTGCGGATGGTCGCGCAGTACGCCGACGAGTCGAATCTGCTGTGCGCGCCCGAGGACATCCCGCGCAAGCTCGATGCACTCGACGAACACTGCGAGCGCCTCGGACGCGACCGGTCGGAGATCACGGTGACCGTGCAGACCTACACCTGTATGGCACCCACCCACGAGGAGGCGGTCGCCGAGTACGAGGCCTACGTCCGGCGCACGCCGGCGGCCGCGATCCGGCGCGGACAGACCATCGTCGGCGATCCGGACGAGGTCGGCGCCCGGTACGCCGACATCCTGGCCGCGGGCGTCGACGGTTTCACGGTCAATGCGGCCGCCAACGGCCATGTGCCGGGTCGGGTCTCACACCTCGGTGAGACGCTCGCGCCACTGATCGGCTGAGCGGAGGCCGGCGCGGCGATCAGCGATTGTCGAAGGCGTCGACGATGCGCTGGGCGGCGAGCGCCGGCGTGAGCACACCTTCGCGCAGCTCCTCCTCGACCGTGCCGCGGATGTCGCGGACGCCGGGCGACTCCGCGAGCCGGCTGAGCACGATGTCGTGGACCATCGACCACGTCCAGTCGATCTGCTGCTGGTTGCGGCGGGCGGTGAATTCGCCTGCCTCCCTGAGGGTCTGATTGTGTTTGACGACGGTGGCCCAGAACTCGTCGATGCCGGTCTTCTCGATCGCGCTCATCGTCAGCACCGGCGGTGTCCAGAGGGCGTCGTGCGGGTAGATCAGTCCCAGGGCGTTCCGCAGTTCGCGAGCCGCACCCTTCGCCTCGTTGAGGTGTTTGCCGTCGGCCTTGTTCACCACGACCACGTCGGCGAGTTCCAGGACACCCTTCTTGATGCCCTGCAGCGAATCCCCGGTGCGGGCCAACGTCAGGAAGGTGAAGGTGTCGACCATGTTGGCCACGGTGACCTCGGACTGCCCGACACCCACGGTCTCCACGAGCACGACGTCGAAACCCGCGGCCTCCACGAGCACGATCGACTCACGGGTGGCCTTCGCCACACCGCCGAGCGTGCCGGAGGTCGGTGACGGACGGATGTACGCGTTCTTCTCCGTCGACAACCTGCCCATGCGGGTCTTGTCGCCCAGGATGGAGCCGCGGGTGCGCGTCGAACTGGGGTCGACGGCGAGAACCGCCACCTTGTGCCCCAACTCGACCAGGTGCATGCCGAGCGCCTCGATGGTCGTCGACTTGCCCACGCCCGGAACGCCGGTGATGCCGACCCGGAACGAGTTGCCCGCGTGCGGGGTCAGCTTGAGCAGCAACTCCTGCGCGGCCGCCCGATGATCGGGGCGCTTGGACTCCACCAGGGTGATCGCACGCGCCAGGTCGGCGCGGCGATCGGCCAGCACGGCATCGGCCAGCGCGTCGACGTCGACGCGACGCCGAGGACTGTCCGCCATCAGTTCGCGGCCACCCCGGGCAGTTCCAGGCCGAGGGTGTCGGCGAGCTTGCCGATGAGTTCCACGGCCGAGTCGGCGATGACCGATCCGGGCGGGAAGATCGCGGCGGCGCCCGCTTCGTACAGCTCGGCGAAGTCACCCGGCGGGATGACGCCGCCGACGACGATCATGATGTCCTCGCGCCCGACTTCCTTGAGCGCCTCCCGCAGCGCGGGAACCAGGGTGAGGTGACCGGCGGCCAGCGACGACACACCCACCACGTGCACGTCGTTGTCGGCGGCCTGGGCGGCCACCTCCTCCGGCGTGGCGAACAGCGGGCCCACGTCGACGTCGAAGCCGAGGTCGGCGAAGGCGGTCGCGATGACCTTCTGGCCGCGGTCGTGACCGTCCTGGCCCATCTTGGCGACCAGCACGCGCGGCTGGCGGCCCTCGGCCTCGGCGAACTGGCGTACCGCCTCGATCGCCGCGTCGATGTTGCTCACCTCGCCTGCCTCATGTCGATACACCCCGCTGATCGTCTTGATCTCCGCCTGATGACGACCGTAGACCTTCTCCAGTGCCTCGGAGATCTCCCCGACCGTCGCCTGATGACGCGCGGCCTCGATGGCCAGGGCCATAAGGTTGTTCTCCATGCCACCCTCCGACGACGCCGCCGCGCGGGTCAGGTCGGCCAGTGCCGCCTCGACCGCGGCGGAATCCCGCTGTGCGCGAAGGGTGCTGAGCTTCTCGAGCTGCTCGGCGCGCACCTTGGAGTTCTCGACCTTGAGGACCTCGATCTCCTCGTCGTCGGCCACCTGGTACTTGTTCACACCGATGAGCGGCTGCTGCCCCGAGTCGATGCGGGCCTGCGTGCGGGCCGCGGCCTCCTCGATGCGCAGCTTCGGCAGACCCTCGTTGATGGCCTGCGTCATGCCGCCGGCCTCTTCGACCTCGCGGATGTGCTTGCGCGCCTTCTGCGCCAGCTGGTGGGTGAGCGACTCGACATAGTTCGAACCGGCCCACGGATCGATCGGACGAGTGGTGCCGGACTCCTGCTGCAGCAGCAGCTGGGTGTTACGCGCGATGCGGGCCGAGAAGTCGGTCGGCAGGGCGATCGCCTCGTCGAGCGCGTTGGTGTGCAGCGACTGGGTGTGACCCTGCGTCGCGGCCATCGCCTCCACACAGGTGCGGGCGACGTTGTTGAACACGTCCTGCGCGGTCAGCGACCATCCCGACGTCTGCGAATGTGTGCGCAGCGACAGCGATTTCGCGTTCTTCGGATCGAACTCGGCGACGAGCTCGCTCCACAGGAGACGCGCCGCGCGCAGCTTGGCGACCTCCATGAAGAAGTTCATGCCGATGCCCCAGAAGAAGGACAGACGCGGCGCGAACTTGTCGATGTCGAGACCCGCCTCGAGACCGGCGCGGATGTATTCGACGCCGTCGGCCAGCGTGTAGGCCAGCTCCAGGTCGGCGGTCGCACCGGCTTCCTGGATGTGGTAGCCGGAGATCGAGATCGAGTTGAACTTCGGCATCTTCTGGCTGGTGTACTCGAAGATGTTCGAGATGATCCGCATCGACGGCTTCGGCGGATAGATGTAGGTGTTGCGGACCATGAACTCTTTGAGGATGTCGTTCTGGATGGTCCCCGCCAGCTTCTCGGGCGGCACCCCCTGCTCCTCGGCCGCCACGACGTAGAGCGCCAGGATCGGCAGCACCGCACCGTTCATCGTCATCGACACCGAGACGTTGCCCAGGTCGATGCCGTCGAAGAGCTGACGCATGTCGAGGATCGAGTCGATCGCGACACCGGCCATGCCGACGTCTCCGGCGACGCGCGGGTGGTCGGAGTCGTACCCACGGTGGGTCGCGAGGTCGAAGGCCACCGACAGACCCTTCTGACCGGCCGCAAGGTTACGGCGGTAGAAGGCATTGGACTCGGCGGCGGTCGAGAAACCCGCGTACTGCCGGATCGTCCAGGGCTGGTTCACGTACATCGTCGGGTACGGGCCACGGATGAACGGGGCCTCTCCGGGAACCGAGTCGAGCGGGTACGGATGCTCGGCGTCGTCGAGGATCTCGTCGCGATCGGTGCGGGTGTACACCGGCACGACGTCGATCTGCTCGGGCGTGTTCCAGGTGACCTGGTCGACCGAGTAGCCGTGTGCGGAGGCCAGTTCCTCGGTGACCGGCGCACCGGGTCCGGCGACTGTCGTGGCCGGTCCCCCGGTGAGCTCGACCCCGGCGAAGCTCGGGATCGACCGGGCCGAATCGGACTGTGACAGGTTGGGTTCGGTCTGGGTCATGCCGTCGCTCCCGAAGTAGAGAGAAGCTGATCGAGGAGATCCCCGAGGGTGCTCACCGCGTCGATACCGACACGCAGCGAACCGTCGGGACGATCATCGGATTCGGGCCATTCCTTGTCCGGGCCGGCGAGCAGGACCTTGGCGAGACCGGCCGCACGTGCGGCCGCGAGCGCCGCCGGACCTTCCTCGGCATAGCGTGCCTTGGTACCGCAGATGACCGCGATCGTGGCCTTCGAGCCGGCCACCGCGTCGCCGATCTTGTCGGCGGTCAGCGGGCCCGGGTTGACCACGGTGATGCCGCCGGCACCCAGCAGGTTGGCCACGAAGGTGGTGCGTCCGTTGTGCTCGGCGACGCTGCCCAACGGAATGAGCAGGATCGACGGGCGCGCACCCTGCTCGGCGAGCACCACGTCGGAGCGATCGCGCAGCGCCTCGAAGGCACGGCCGACACGGGCCAGCTTCGGGGTTCCGGTGACCACATCGGTCACGCCCGAGACCGAGGCGCCCTGGGCATCGGAGAGGGCCCGCTCGTCGATGTTCGGGAACTCGTTGACGCCGGTGACCGAGATGCGTCGGTGTGCGACCTCGGCGTCGCGTCGGGCCAGCGAGGCCTCGACCTTCTCGGCGATCCAGCCGCTGTCGAGAGCTGCGCGGTAGCCACCGGCGGCCTCGACCTCGGTGAAGACGGCCCATGCGTTGGCGGCGAGGTCGTCGGTCAGCGACTCGACGAACCACGAACCGCCGGCCGGGTCGAGGACACGTCCGATGTTGGACTCCTCGAGCAGCAACAGCTGGGTGTTGCGGGCGATGCGGCGCGAGAAGGACGCACTCGAGGTGCGCTTGTCGGCCGGGATCGTCGCGTCGTACGCCAGGACGGTCAGCTGGTCGGCGCCGCCGACACCCGCGCCGAATGCGGCGATGGTGCTGCGCAGCATGTTGACCCACGGGTCACGCTGGGAGTACATCGACAGGTCCGTCACGCCGTGGGTCAGTGCACCACCGGCGTCGGGCGCACCGACGACCTCGGCCACCCGGGCCCAGATCTTGCGCAGCGCACGGAACTTGGCGATCGTCGCGAACTGGTCGTCGTCGGCCGAGACGCCGAAGGTGATCTGGTTCAGTGCCGCCTCGGCGGACAGACCGGCGGCGGTCAGGTCACGCAGATGCGCGACCGCGGCGGCCGCCACGAGGGCGAGTTCGAGGCCGTTGTCGGCGCCGGCCGTCGCGAAGTCACTGCCGTCGACGCGGAAGGTCCGGACCCCGGCGGGGAGGTTCGACGCGGCGAGCGCGGTGGCCTCGTCGGCGTCGACGGTGGCACGACCGGAGAACGCCGCGGTCAGCGGCGAGAGTCCGAAGGAGTGCGTGGTCGCCGCGGTGGGGGGTGCGGCGACCGGTGCGGCCTGCGCCTTCTCCTTGAGCGACAACAGTTCCCGGGCGGCGGCGATGCCCTCGGTACCGGCGTCGAGCGTCACCGGCACGAGGTCGAGGTAGACACCGCGCAGGACAGTGGCGAGGTCGGCGACACCGAGACCGCCACCGGGCTTGCCGACGGACAGCCAGAGTCCGCTGGTGCCGTTGGCCATCGCCTCGAGAACGAGTTCGTTGACGTCCTCGGCCTGGGTCGCGTCGTCGCCGAATCGCTCGGTGACGCGCCACCCGGTGGTGACGTCACGAGCGGGATCGGCGCCACGGACGAACGGGAACCGGCCCGGCAGGCCGGGTTCGGTCGTCTCGTCGCGACGTGTGTACAGCGGCCGGATGGTCAGCCCGTCGGCGGTGTCGGTCGAGAGCAGGGCCTCCGGAGTATCCGGGAGCTCGTCGACGTCGACCCGACGCGATTTCGCCAGAACGGCCGCGGCGGCCTTCGACCACGCCTGGTAGGCGCCGTCGAGATCTGACTCGGGTTTGGGCTGGTCAGTTTGCTGTGGCATGTGGGGAAGCACACCTCCGTGAGTGCTCTGTGCGAGCGCGTACACGACCTTAGCCGATCGCTCGTTCGGCCCATCAACAAGGTCGGCGTGAGCTGTGCCACCCACCAGGGTGCGTGCAGGTCGCAGGGTCGAGGGGTCTCGTGAGGTCCAGAGTAGAGTGTCCGGATGCCCCAGCCAGCCCCCGTCACCGAGGTGACCCCCGACGCGGCGGGCCGCCGACGGCGAGTCGTCTTCGACCGGCGGGTCGTGCGGCGCGCACTGGCCGCCGCCGCTCTCGTGGCACTGGTCCTGCTCGGGTCCTACTTCATCCCACTGCCCTCGATCGGCAGCGTCCGCGCCTGGGGCGACGACCTCGGACCGGCTTTTCCGTGGCTGTTCTTCGCGGCATATGCCGTCGTCACGATCGCCCCCATCCCCCGCTCGACCTTCACCGTCATGGCCGGGATCTTCTTCGGTCCGGTCGTCGGCTTCGTGGGGGCGATGATCGCGTCGTCGATCGCGGCGGTCGCGGCCTTCGGTCTCGTGCGGGCACTCGGACGCGACCGGGTGCGGCCGTTCCTCAAGAAGCCGGTCGTCAAGGCCGTCGAGTACCGCCTCGAACGTCGTGGCTGGCTGGCCGTCGGCTCCCTCCGCCTGATCGCGGCCTGCCCGTTCTCGGTCGCGAACTACTGCTCGGCGTTGTCCTCGGTACGACCGGTGCCGTTCACGGTGGCGAGCATCATCGGCATGGCTCCGGGCACCGCGGCCGTGGTGATGCTCGGCGATTCGCTGACCGGCGAGACCAATCCGCTGCAGCTACTGGTCAGCGGCGCACTCTTCGCGGTCGGGATCGCGGGATTGATCCTCGACGCCCGGTTGCCGGTCGCGTCCGATGGTCCTCAAGCACCCCGGCTTGAGAAGGGATCATCAAGCTCCCTCACTTGATTTATCTAGTCCTAGGACTTGATCGTGCTTGATCAAGGTCGTAGGCTTGTGTGATGTTCGTCATGACCGTCGATCAGCGGGGAAGCCGCACCGACATCGATCGCGTCGACGCTGTGCTCACCCGCCTGGGCGACGTCGACACGGTGCGCTCCTTCGAGCGCACCGCCGGCGACGAGATCCAGGGTGTTCTCGACGATCCGACGACCCTTGCACATCTCGCCGTGGAACTGACCGCCGACGGCCACTGGAGTGTCGGCATCGGCACCGGCGGCGTGGAACAGCCGCTGCCCTCCTCCACCCGCGCCGGCCGCGGAGCCGCCTTCCTCTACGCCCGAGACGCGGTCGAGGCGGCCAAACGACAGCGGATACCGCTGTGCGTGCGCGGCCCTGACGCCCGATGGTGCCGTCACGCACAGACCGCCGGACGCCTGATCAGCGACATCGTCGCCACCCGGAGTGCCGCCGGGATCGAGGCGGTGGCACTCATGCGGCGGGGACTCACCCAGGCCGACGCCGCGGGCGCCCTCGACATCACGCCGCAGGCCATGAGCCAACGGCTCCGCGCCGCCGGTTGGGATCTGGAACCGGATGCGCTGGACCTCCTCGCCGACGCGCTCGCCGAGGCCGATCGTCATGCCTCGGACGCGGAGCTCGCGCGATGACCGGCACCGCACTCGTCCTCCTCCTGCTGACCGTCGTCGCGCCCGTGCTCTGGCTCGGTGTCGAACACTGGATGCGCGGACGTGCCCGGGATGGACTGGCCGTGCCGCGTTCGGCGGCGATCATCCACACCATCGGCCTGATCGTCCTGCTGGGCCTCGCGGCCGCGACCGCAATCGTCGCGGCGACGGCCGGACCAGCCGCCGGATTCGCCGCCGCGGCGGCTCCGGTGATCGCGGCGATCGCGGCCATCACCGGTGGCGGTCCGGTGGTGCGCGCGGTACTGCAACTCGGCGGCGTCCGGGCGGGTCCGACGCCACCGCACGACCCTGACACCGACGACACCGACACCGACACCACCGAGACGGAACCGTCCGACCCGACGGAGGTCGGCCCGCTCCGCGGTGGACGCGTGATCGGCTACCTCGAGCGACTCGCGGTCGTCACGACGCTGATGGCCGGATGGCCGGAGGGACTCGCGATCATCCTCGCCGTGAAGAGCCTCGCGCGCTATCCCGAACTACGTGCCCCGCAGGCCTCGGAGCAGTTCATCATGGGCACCTTCGCCTCGGTGCTGTGGGCGATCGGCCTCGCGGGCATCGAACACCTCATCACGACCTGATATGCGCGTCCGGTCCCAGCTGTCGTGACCTAACCGGGAGTGCCGGGGGTGGTACCGGTCTCCTCGATCGCGGCATCGAGCGACGGGTGCCGTGACGACCGGCCCATCCCGGTACCGATCTCCGGGGCGACCGGTTTGCGGGCCACCGCCTCGGCCTCGGCGACGGCCTGCGCAACCTTGGGGTCGGAGGCCAGCGAGAACCAGTCCTCGGTCTCCGACTCGTCGATCTGCGAGGGCGGCGAATCGGTCGGCTCGTACCGGAACACACCGTCGTCGCCCTGGACGCCGAAGGACTTCGCGAAACCCTGCAGTGCCGAACCGAAGTCGGACGGCACGACCCAGACCTTGCTGCCCTCGCCCTTCGCCATCTCCGGCAGCTGCTGGAGATATTGGTAGGCAAGCAGTTCCGGGGTGGGCTTGGCGGCCTTGATCGCCGCGAAGGTCTTCTCGATGGCCTTCGCCTCGCCCTGCGCGTTCAGGTAGTACGCCGCGCGATCACCCTGCGCGCGCAGGATGCGCGACTGCCGGTCCGCCTCGGCTGCGAGGATCGCAGCCTGCTTGGCGCCCTCGGCCGCGAGGATCTGCGACTGCTTGTTGCCCTCGGCCGTCTTGATCGCCGACTCCCGCTGTCCTTCCGCGGCCAGGATCGTCGCGCGCTTCTCGCGGTCGGCCTTCATCTGCTTCTCCATCGACTCCTGGATCGACGGCGGCGGCATGATCGACTTGAGTTCGACGCGGGCGACGCGCAGACCCCACCGGCCGGTTGCCTCGTCGAGCACTCCGCGCAGCTGCCCGTTGATGGAATCGCGCGAGGTGAGGGTCTCCTCGAGAGTCATGCCGCCGACCACGTTGCGCAGCGTGGTGATGGTGAGCTGCTCGACGCCGGCGATGTAATCGTCGATCTCGTAGACCGCCGAACGCGGGTTGGTCACCTGGAAATAGACGACGGTGTCGATGGACAGGGTGAGGTTGTCCTCGGTGATCACCGGCTGCGGCGGGAAGGACACGACCCGCTCACGGATGTCGACGCGCGCCCGGATCCGGTCGATGAACGGCAACAGCAGGGTGAGCTGTCCCGACGCGGTGCGGGTGTAGCGGCCGAGCCGTTCGATCACCGCGGCTTCCGCCTGCGGGATCAGGGCCACCGATTTGACCAGCACCACCACCACGAGCAGAACCAGCAGTACGACCACGACCAGGCCGAAGATCTGATAATCGTCCATCATTCGCCTTCCTCGCGAAACGTCGAGCAGGTCAGGGTCGAGGGATCAGGGGTGCCACACCACCGCGGTCGCACCGTCGATCTGCACGACGGTCACATGGGTTCCGGGTTCGATGACCTGTGCGGGATCCATCGTCCGAGCGGACCAGATGTCGCCCCCGATCTTGACCCGGCCGTCGTGCTGGTCCACCTTCTCGGTGACGATCGCCGCTCGCCCCTCGAGGGCCTCGGTGTTCATGAGCACGGCGGGACGGTTGAGCATGTGGCGTTTGGCAACCGGACGGACCGCGACGAGCAGCAGCACCGACACGACGGCGAAGACCAGACCCTCGACCCACAGGGGCGGCTCCCAGACGAAATCGACACCGGCCGCGGCAAAAGCACCACCGGCCAGCATGAGCAGCACCAGTTCGCCACCGAACATCTCCGCGACCACCAGGACGATCGCGGCCGCCAACCACAGCAGGGCGCTCATGTGTCCAGTCTGCCAGAGTTGTCGGGGGCCCTCCGGTCCTCGGACGCGCGAGCATGCGGAATGCTCTAGCCGGCCTCCTCCGCGGCCGTCACGAAGTCGATGAGTTCCTCGACGGACCGCAGCAGATCCACCTCGAGGTCGCGGAAACTACTCACTCCGCCGAGCACCCGGCGCCATCCGTCTCGGGGGTCACCCCAGCCCAGCTCGGCGCACACGCCGGTCTTCCAGTCGGTACCGCGCGGGATCTTCGGCCAGGCCGTGATCTTCACCGACGCGGGCTTCACCGCCTCCCACACGTCGATGTAGGGATGGCCGCACACCAGCACGTGCTCGCCGACCTCGGCGGTGAGATGGGCTTCCTTCGAACCGGCGACGAGATGGTCGACGAGTACCCCCGCGCGCCGGTGCGGGGCGGGCTGGAACTCGGCGAGCGCTTGTTCGAGGTTGTCGAGGCCGTCGAGGCTGACGACCACCACGCCCTCGGCCCGCAGGTCGTCGCCCCACACTCGTTCGAGCAGGGTCGCGTCGTGCACGCCTTCGACGAAGATCCGGCTCGCCCGCGCGGTGCGGGCGCGGGTGCGGGGTGCGGCGCGCGAACCCGACGCCGTCGTCGCGGGCTTCTGGGGGCCGCGCGTGCGCGGGCGCACGAGGGTCACGGTACGGCCGTCGATGAGGAATGCGCCGGGGTTCATGAGGAACACACGGGTCCGGCCGTGCCGGTCCTCGAGGCGGACGAGGTCGCCGGCGTAGCTCTTCTCGAGACCGACGACGGCACCGCAGAATCCGGTGGCGGCGTCCTCGACCACGAGGTCACGGTCGGCGGCGACCTCCACCGGACGCGGCTTGGCCCGGCGTGGCTGGGACAGCACATCGCGTCCGTACCGGTCATCCATCGCGTTCCACCTCTCCGGTCCCTGGACATCTGCGTCCAACACCGTATGCGCCCGGCACACCGGCAGCGGGTTGCCACGCCCGGTGACCGGGAGGGGGACGGCGGTATCGTTGTCTCCTGATGAAACGCAGCGACATCCTCCCTCACATCGTCGCGTGGCCGACCTGCGCCCTCGGCGCCTGGGCGGCTGCGTGGCTGACCGGACGCTGCTCCCCCGACGACGTGATCGAGGCACTGGCCGAATCCGCCGACCGGCACGAGGTGCAGAGCGAACAGTCCACGTCCGCAACGGAATCCGGCAGCAACATCCACAACGGCAGCGGCGTACTCGACCTGCTGGGCTTGCTGAGGTCAGCCCGACGGTTGGCCGTGCGCCTGCCGTCCACCGGCGATCCGCAGGGCCTGCCACCGAATCCCGCGACGTCGAAGGCACTGATCACCGGCGAGGTTCTCCTGATCGACGACTCGGACACGGCCGGCACCCTCGCACTCGTCCCCGAGTTCTCCACCCTCGGCATCGATCCCCCGTACGTGACGTGCCGGTGGACGGTCTTCCGGTATGCGGATCGGCTGGACCTCGACCATCTGGTGTCGTCCGGACCGTCTGCGGGTGACCTGGAATACGATCTGCGGCAAGCAGTCCGCGATGCGGCCATGATCATCGGCGGCCTCGGCGGGCGCCGATCGCTCGACGCGGGCGACCTCCGCAAGGAGCTCGCGGTCCTCACCGCCCGGCATCGCGTCGCCCTGCCGCCGCATGCGCTCGACGCCCGCTCGACCCGCCTGATCGACACCGCCGCCCAGGTCGAGGCGATCGTCGACCTGGCCGGCGCCCGCCGGGTGGAGATCGGGGACAGTGCGGGCCAATGGGATTCGGGTGACTCCGCGCTACGTGGATTGCAGACGCTCACGAGAACCGCGCGCGCTGCCGCCGTCAATCACACGATCGGCGAACTACTCCGGCGCTGAGCCGCGAGGTCCGGCCCTCTCGGGTCCGGCACCGGACCCGGCCGGGGCGGCCGCTCGGAGACGAGGCCGTACATGGTGATGCCGTTCCAGTCCTCGGCTGCGAACTCCGCGGCCCCCCACGCCAGCGCGTACCAGTCACGCAGCCGGGGAGATCCGGTCCAGGCGTAGTACGGCCGGGATGCCGCGGTACAAAATCGCTCGACCTCGCGCATCATCGCGGTCAACACACGACCGCCGCGTTCCTCTGCCGCCACGATCCCGATCCGGAGGTTGACCGCGTCGTTCACCGGCGGCGCCATCTGCGGACTCCTCAGGAGTTCGGCGACGCGTTCCCGTACTCCGGGAACAGTCGCCACCACCGCGAAATCGGCTGGGGTCAGCGGCGGCTTGCCCCCGGGTGACAGGTCGGTGTCGTGTGGCTGGAAGACCAGCATTCCGACGAGACGGCCGTCCCGCCGTGATCCGATCACACATCCCGCGTCCAACAACGGCCGCAGGAGAATCTCTGCCAACCATCTGCGCAGCGAAAGGTCGGATATGTACTCACCGAGCAGCCAACTGTACAGCGGGATCTCGTGCAGAGTGTCCGCGAGCAACTCGACGCCTGGGCCGAGATCGTCGGCGTCGAGGGTAATTGTTTCAATCCCCTCGAATTGTTCATCACTCATAGCAGGTCACAGCGCTTTGGAGACGACATCGAAAAAATCGGTGGAAACACCTCGGGTGGACCGCGTCATTGCCGCGGCCCACCCGAGAAGGCTTCTCACACCGTCGGAGTCGTGTCGTCGCCACCCTCGATGGAACCGGTGATCAGGGATTCCAGGATCGGTTCGAGGACTTCGGGACTGAGTTCGATGTAACCGTCTGCCATTACAGATTTCCTCTCTCACAATCGCAACCCGGGACGGGAAGCTCAGTAAGAGAATGGCATTCTGCGGACGACGGGGCCACTTGTGCAGTCTCCCGTTATTCGATCGTTACCCGTGCAAACCATTTACGATTTGAGGGCACTCGCCGCCCTTTAAGGATTCAAATCCGACAATATGTCTCAGAAATGCACTTAAACGGCCGTCAATCAAGATGCAAAGATTTCGTCCCGGACTTATGGAGTCCCGGTTATTGCCCGCCGGACGAGGTGGTCGGCCGCCGCGATGGGCGCGCGGCAGGCACGCAGCACCGGTCCCGGCACACCCGGCCGTTGTCGCCGCAGCCCATGGCGGCCAGGTCGCCACCGCCGGTGGCGTAGTTCTGCACGAGTTCGCCGATCATCTCGACGAACCGCGGGTCCGTACCGACGGTGTCGGCGCGGACGTACTGCATGCCGAGCCGTTGCGCCGCCTCGGCGGCCTCGTTGTCGAGGTCCCAGATCACCTCGAGGTGATCGGAGATGAATCCGACGGGATAGACCACGACCCGTCGGACGCCCTGTGCCGCAAGATCTTCCAGGTGGTCACAGATGTCCGGCTCGAGCCACGGGATCTGCGGGGGTCCCGACCGCGACTGCCAGACCTGGTCGAAGTCGTCGATGCCGAGCGCGTCGGCGACGGCCCGCGACGCCGCCAGCACCTGGCGGGAGTACAGACCGCCGCCCTCGGCGGCCGGCCCGGAGGCGGCGTCGGCCGAGTTCGGGACGGAGTGCGCGGTGAAGACCAGGCGTACCGGGTCGGCGGACTCACCGAGCGCCTCGATCCCCCGACGAACGGCATCTGCACCGGCTGCGGTGAATGCGGGGTGCGACCAGTACTGCGGCAGCTTGCGCAGCACCACAGCGCCCTCGCGTGTGGTGCTCGCGGGTTCGCGTTCGGCGAGCGCCGTCAGCGCGCGGTCGATGTCCTCGTGGTACTGACGGCATCCCGAGTAGCCGCCCCATGCGGAAGTCGGGAAGACGAGGATCCGGCGATGCCCGGCCCGGTACATCTCGGCGAGGGTGTCCTCGGCCATCGGGTGCCAGTTGCGGTTGCCGAAGTAGACCGGCAGGTCGAGACCGCGGCGTGCCAGTTCGGCGCGCAGGCCGTCGATCATGTCCAGGTTGAGCCGGTTGATCGGCGACACCCCGCCGAAGTGCAGATAGTGCTCGGCGACCGACTCCAGTCGCTCCCGTGGTATCCCCCGGCCCCTGGTCACATTCTCCAGGAAGGGCATCACCTCGTCGGGCCCCTCGGGGCCACCGAAGGACAGGAACAGGACGGAATCGAAAGCGGTCTCCACTGCGTGTCTCCCCGGGCTCACGACCCGGAGGTCATGCCCTCCGGGAACCAGGTGTTGTGGCTGGCGCCGCCGTCGACATAGACGATGGAGCCGGTGGTGCCCGGCAGCCAGTCGCTCAGCAACGCACAGACCGACTTCGCGACCACGGTCGGATCGTCGACGTCCCAGCCGATCGGCGAGGCACCGTCCCAGTACTCGTTGAGCATGTTGAGCTGCTTGGCGTCGTCGGTCGCGGTGCCGGCGATGGCCTTGGCCGCGAGGGTCTTGATGGGTCCGGCGGCGACCAGGTTGGAGCGAACGTTCTTGGCGTTGCCCACCTCTCGCGCCACGTAGCGGTTCACCGACTCGAGGGCGGCCTTCGCGACGCCCATCCAGTTGTAGAACGGCATGGCGGTGCGCGGATCGAAGTCCATACCGACGATGGAGCCGCCCTCGTTCATGACGGGCAGCACGGCGCGGGCCAGCGACGCATAGCTCCAGGCCGAGATCTCGAAGGCCTTCGCGGCGTCGGGGCCGGGCCCCTCGAGGAACGGCTTGGCGTCCGGACCCATCAGGGTGCGCGGTGCGAATGCGATCGAGTGCATGACGCCGTCGACGCCCTGCGGGGCGATCTCGCGGATCTTGCCGGCGAGCGCCTCGAGGTCCTCCTCGTTGGTCACGTCGAGGCCGATGGCCGGCGGGACCTCCTTGGGCAGCCGCTTCGCGATCCGGTCGATCAGCCGTAGCCGCTCGGGGATGCCGGTGATGATCACCGTCGCGCCCTG
This sequence comes from Gordonia sp. GONU, assembly GCF_024733855.1. Classification (NCBI taxonomy): domain Bacteria; kingdom Bacillati; phylum Actinomycetota; class Actinomycetes; order Mycobacteriales; family Gordoniaceae; genus Gordonia; species Gordonia sp. GONU. The sequence goes on along the minus strand of NZ_JANRHB010000007.1, from coordinate 10,509 downwards.
TTCCTGCGCCATGGCGGCCGCGTGGAAGGCGATCGACGCATCGGTGATGATGCCCGTGATGAGGACGGTCTTCCCGTCCAGGATTCCGCTCACGAAGATGTGCTCCTGAGATCGACGTTGATTGAGATGTGGTGTGGCCGGTGGCGGGTCTGACCCGGGTGGGTCAGTGGCCCATGCCCATGCCGCCGTCGACCGGGATGACCGCGCCGGAGATGTAGCCGCCCTCGTCGGAGGCCAGGAAGCTGATGGCGGCGGCGACGTCTTCGGGCTTGCCCGTACGGCCCAGCGGGATGGCCTGCTTGGCCATCTCGATGTAGCGATCCTCCATCGCCGCGGTCATGTCGGTCTCGATGAACCCCGGGGCGACGACGTTGGAGGTGATGTTGCGGGACCCGATCTCGCGGGCGATCGAACGTGCCATGCCGATCAGGCCGGCCTTGGACGCCGCGTAGTTGACCTGGCCGGGGATACCCGACATCGCGACGACCGAGCCGAGGAAGATCATCCGACCCCACTTGGCACGCTGCATCCCCTTGGTGGCGCGCTTCGCACAACGGAAGGCGCCGGTGAGGTTGGCGTCGATGACCTTCTCGAAGGACTCCTCGGACAGGCGCATGAGCAGCATGTTGTCGGTGATCCCCGCGTTGGCGACGAGGACCTCCACCGGGCCCTGGTGGGCCTCGACCTCGGCGAAGGCCGCGTCGACGGACTCCGAGTCGGTCACATCGCACTTCACGCCGAACAGCCCCTCGGGCGCACCCGACCCGCGGTGGGTGACCGCGACCTTGTGCCCGTCGGCGGCCAGGCGCTGGGCCACGGCCAGGCCGATCCCGCGGTTGCCGCCGGTGACCAGGACCGACCGGGAAGGATTCTGCGCTTCGCTGCTGGATGCCGTCATGGGTGTCTAACCTATCCGTTCTGTTGGGGGCGGCGTCGCGGTGGTCGGCGGACGTGGCACGCCAGTGGGTCGGACCAGTGGGTTCGGGTCAGGGCAGCCGGCGATTGATCGCCAGGGCTGCGAACGCCGAGACCAGCGCGAACAACGTACCCGCGATGAGCCACGGCTTCGAATTGTCCCCCCGCCGGGTCTCGTAGCCGATCTCGTTCTGCAGCTTCTCGTACACCTTGTTGAGCTCGTCGAGGCTCGCCGCGGTGAAGAAGTCGCCGCCGGACAGGTTCGCGATCTTGCGGAGCGAATCGTCGTCGACGGGTACCGGCACCCGGTCGCCCTCGAGTTCGACGGTGCCCGTCCGGGTTCCGAAGGAGATGGTGGAGACCGGGATCTTCTCCTCCTTGGCCTTGCGGGCCGCGGTGAAGGCGCCGCGGGGGTCGTCGGGATCGTCGGGCACGGTCTCCTTGCCGTCCGACAGGAGCACGATCCGCGCCGGCGGGGCCGCCTCACCACCGCCGAGGACGGCGTTGAGCGTGCTGATCTGCTGCAGTGCCGCGAAAATGCCCTCGCCGGTCGCCGTCTTGTCGTCGAGTCTCAGTTTGTCGACGGCGACCTTTGTCGCGTTGTGGTCGGGGGTCGGCGACACCAGACTCGCCGCGGTCCCGGCGAAGGAGATCAGCCCGAGGTTGATGCCCTCGGTCAACTCGTCGGCGAACTTCTTCGCCGACTGCTGGGCGGCCCTGATGCGCGACGGCGCCACGTCGGTCGCGTTCATCGACCGGGACACGTCCATCACGAGGATCACCGTCGCCTTGTTGCGCGGGACCTTGCGGTCGGCCTGCGGACCCGACAGCGCGACCGTCAGCAGGATCAGCGAGATGATCAGCAGCGCGATCGGCACATGGCGGAACCGGTTGCGGTCGGCCGGTGCGACGGACTTCAGGAGATCGAGGTTCGCGAAGGTCAGCGCCCGCTGCCGACGACGACGCAGCATGTACACATACGCGGCGCCGAGCAGCGCCACGACGAGCAGCAGCAACAACCACCAGGGACTGGACAGCATGGTCTACCCCACCCCGGCGGCGAGGCCGCGACGTCGCTGGGCGATGAACTTCACGGTGTCGGCGATCCACTCGCGGTCGGTGCGCAGCGTCAGCGTGGCGCCACCGCAGCTGCGCAGCGTCCGGTGCACGCGCTGCTGATGCGCCCGCGCGGCCGCGGCGAAGTCGCGTCGGAGGTCCTCGGTGACCGTCACGTCGTGGATCTCCCCCGATTCGGCGTCGGCGAGGGTGACCTCGCCGATCGGCGGCAGTTCGAGGTCGCGCGGGTCGAGGACCTCGACCGCGAGCAGCTCGTGGTGGGCGCCGATGGCGCGCAGTGATCGTTCCCAGTCGATCGGCCCGAGGAAGTCGCTGATCACGACCGCGAGACCCCGACGGCGCTGTGGCCGACGCAGTGCCTCGATGCCGGCCTTGAGGTCTCCGCGGACACCGGGAGCACTCCGGTGCGTCGTCGCGATCGCCTTGAGCAGGTTCTGTGCATGGGCGCGACCGGCCCGCGCCGGTACCCGCACGAGGTCGTCGCCGGTCACGACGAGGGCGCCGTGACGGTTACCGCCGCCGGTGGTCAGGTGCACGATCGCGGCTGCCGCGGCCACCGCGAGGTCTCGTTTGGTGCAGCCGACGGTGCCGAAGTCGAGGCTCGCCGACGCGTCGACCACGAGCCAGGTCTCGAGCTCGCGGTCGGCGATCATCTGGCGCACGTGCGGTTGGGTGGTCCGCGCGGTGACCGACCACTCCATGCGACGGACGTCGTCCCCCGGCTGGTAGGCGCGCGCCTCTCCCGGCTCCGAACCCGGTCCGGGGATGAGTCCGAGGTGCTCGCCCTGCAGCACACCGTCGAGCTTGCGGCGAACCGTGAGCTCCAACATCTTCAGAGCCGCGGTGAGCTGGGGCTCCTCGAGCAACCCGGCACCGAGGCTCGGCAGGTCCCGATTAGCCGCCATACCGCGAATTCGGGTTCACCGGACCGGAACCCTGCGGAACCTGTTGCGCGGCATAGCCGTTGGCACCCTGCGGAGCTCCCTGCGGCACGCCGGCGGCGTGGCCCTGCGGACCCGGACCCGACTGGTAGGAGTTCTGCGCCACCGGCTGCGCGCCGACCTGCGGGAGTCCCACGGTCTGCAAGACCCGGGTGATGACCTGGTCGGCGTCGATCTCGTCGGCCAGGGCGTCGTAGGACAACACCAGACGGTGACGGAGGACGTCGGGCATGATCTCGACGATGTCCTGCGGGATGACGTAGTCGCGGCCGCGGACCAACGCGAGCGCGCGAGCGGCGGCGACGATACCCAGGGTCGCGCGGGGCGAGGCACCGTAGGACAGCCACGATGCGACGTCGCTGAGACCAAGCTCGGCCGGGCGGCGTGTCGCGTTGATGACGCGGACGACGTAGTCGACGAGCGCGTGGTGGACGAAGACGTTCGCGGCGGTCTTCTGCAGCCGCAGCATCGCGGCGGGGTCGAGGACCTGCGAGGCCGTCGGCGGGACATTGCCCATCCGGTAGACGATCTCGCGCTCCTCCTCCACCGACGGGTAGTCGACGAGCACCTTGAACAGGAAGCGGTCGCGCTGTGCCTCCGGCAGGGGGTAGACACCCTCGTTCTCGATGGGGTTCTGCGTCGCCATCACGAGGAACGGGTCGGGCATCGGATAGGTCTTGCCGCCGATCGACACGTGCCGTTCGGCCATGACCTCGAGCAGCGCGGACTGCACCTTGGCGGGCGCGCGGTTGATCTCGTCGGCGAGAAGGAAGTTCGCGACCACCGGACCGAGCTCGGTGTCGAACTCCTCCCGGCCCTGGCGGTAGATCCGCGTACCGATGAGGTCGGTCGGCACCAGGTCGGGGGTGAACTGCACCCGGGAGAAGGACCCGCCGACGACCTTGGCGAAGGTCTCGACCGCGAGCGTCTTGGCGACGCCGGGAACACCTTCGAGGAGGATGTGGCCGCGGGCGAGCAGACCCACGAGGATTCGCTCGACGAGCTGGTCCTGACCGACGATGACGCGCTTGACCTCGTAGATGGCCCGCTCGAGCAGGGCGACGTCGGCGTCGCTCAGCACCGACGAATCGGCGCCTGCCGCGGCCGGGTCCCCCGTGGCCGCCTTGTCGAGGGAGTGCGATTCGGTCAACCCGTGCTCCTGTTCATCTGAACTCTGCTGCTCGCTGGTGAGGACACGCCGGGACCGAAGGCACCCCCACGTGTTTGTGCCAGCCTAGCCGTGCGAACTGAAAAGCTGCCAAGAAGATCGCGGCTCGTCGGTCAGACGCATTCAGAGCAGGCGGACCACGTTCGGCATCGCACCGTTGGTGCGCAGCGGCGACACCTTCACGACGGAACCGGACTGCGGGGCCTCGACCATCTTGTTGTCGCCCAGGTAGAGCGCGACGTGCTGACTCGCGTTGGGACCGTAGAAGATCATGTCGCCGCGACGCATCTGCGAGAGCGGGAAGTGCGGACCCGAGGTGTACTGGTAGCCCGTGTAGTGCGGCAGTTCGATGCCCACGCCGCCGAAGGCGTACATCATCAGGCCCGAGCAGTCGAAACCGACCTTGCGGTAGTCGCCGTAGCTGTCGGCGACACCGCCGTCGCGGATGCCCTGCGTCGGACCGTTGGCGTCGCCACCGCCCCAGGCGTAGGTGACACCCAGCTGCGACAGAGCACGGTTGACGACGATCTCCACCGCCTGCGGGCCGCGCAGACCCGGGCGCACCATGCCGCCCGATCCGCCGCCGCCGCCACCACCGGAACCGCCGAACAGGGAGCCCAGGCTCCCCGAACCCAGCCGTGAGCTCAGGCTGTCGTTGCCGCTGCTGCCGGTGAGGTCCACGCCACCGAGGCCGAGCTCGTTGAGGAGTTCGGACTGCGGGAGCCGCTGCTCCCCGATGATGCCCGAGAGCATCTGGGAACCCATGTCGAGGCCGATGCCGAGAGCCGCCGAACCCACGTCGACCGCGATCTTCGCGGCGGCACGCGCAGCGATCGCGAGCAGCTCGTTGTCGGAGACGTTGGTGGTCGGCAGATCCGGGAGGGCGGCCGGGGCCGACGGGAAGAGGTCGGACAGCAGTTCACGGGTGGATGGCCCGGCGGCGTTCTTCTTCGGGACGTAGCCGCGGATCGAGTCGATCTTCTTCTGCACGCGGTCCCGCTTGGCGACCAGGGTCGCCTTGCGCTGCTGCTGATCGGTGACGGCGGTCCGGGCCTCGGCGACCGCGGCCAGTGCGTCGCGCTTGCGCTGTTCGGCGCTCTTCGCGGCGAACGACGCCTGCCGCCGGGTCGCCTCGACCGCGGCGAGGCGATTGGCCTTCTGGTTGCGGGCGACCTGCAGTCGACGGATGGTCTCCTGCTGCTTCTTGCCGACCTGGTCGAGCAGCTTCATCCGGTCCAGGACGGCCTGCGGGTCCGGGGAGGCCACGTAGTTGGACATCGAACCCTGCTCGGCGCCCTGCTGGTAGGCGAGGCGGACGAATCCGTCGAACGCCTTCTGCGCCTCGACGACGGCCTGGCCGGCCCGGTCGAGTTCGGTGCGCGCACCGCGCGCGGCGACCGTGGCCAGTCGCCGCTGGGCGAGTGAGTTCTGGAAGTCGACGATCGCGCGGTTGACGTTCTCCTGCCGCATCGCCAGGGCCTGGTCGAGGTCGACGATGTCCTGGTTGACCGACGCGATCTCGTTGATCAGCCCGGACACCGGCGACTCGGGCGCCTTCTTCGGGGTGGCGACCGCATGACCGGCGCCGACCGCACAGATGAGAACGGCAGCCATGGCCGCCGTGACGCGCGCCGGCCAGGACGCACCTGTTCTTCCTCGCCTCACCTGAACTCCTCGCGGTTCTTCCGGGGACGTGCCCGATCCCGGATGTTGATCGAACGGCCACTGTGCCCCGACCACACACTGCACATGGGTCGCAGATGCCCCTATAGGGAACACAGGTCACACATGCGACATCAGAACCGTACGTCACATCAACCACACGAGAAAACCTAACGAAATGAATTACAAAGACGTGATTACCTGGGAAAATGCTGTGAACTGCAGATAGTTCACCAGTGCGGCTCAGGTCTCGAATTCGCAACAAACCGGTGGACGAACCGATTCGGGGGCGAGCACCACGACACCGGCGCCACCGGACCGCGACGAGCGGTCGTCAGTGACGCAGACGAAAGTGAAGACCGGGCGTCAGGAAGACGTCGAGGAGTCGACGGTCGCCCCGTCGCGAGACGCGTCCGGGTCGTCGGACGACGACGCGTGCGCACCGGTCGGGTTCACCGGACCGAGGGGGCCGCCCGCCGCCGCTGCGCGGGCACGTCGGGTGCGGAATCGCGCGCCCGCCGCACTGAGCACGACGACGAGGATGAGGACGAGTCCGACGACGGTCCAGTCGACGTGCGAACCGGTCATCGAGTCGACCATCTGTCGCGCGGCCCCGGGCGGATCGGTGAGGGCGAGATTCTGGGTCGCCTCCTCCTGGATCACCCGGCTGAACTCCGGCGAGGAGCTGCCGACAGAGTTGGGGCCGAGCACGATCACGGTGCCGCCGACCTGCTCCTGGAGCTGGTTGGCGATGTCGCGGTAGAGGCTGAAGCGCGGTTGCACCTGGTCGACGACCACGAAGCTGAAGTCCTGGCCCTTGGACTTGGCGTACTCGATCACCTCGAGCATCCCGGGTACCTGCTCGGGAGTGGCGCCGGCCACCCCGTCGTCGGCGATGTCGCGCGAGAGCTCGGCCATGTCGACCCCGACCAGCCCGGTGAGTTCGCTGTTCTCCGCGGGAGCGGCCAGCATCAGCATCGTCGGCTCGGGACCCATACGGCCTCACCCCTGTCTGTCGGAAACCCCCGCGGCGAGCAAAGCGGACGCTCACCGGACTTCGCCCTGCACCGTACGACACAATGGAGTCGTCCGGGTATTCGCCTACGCGTGCGGCCTCGACGGCGTGTCGTCGCCACCCCGCTGGGACAGTACGCTCGTACTGTTAGGCTGGACGAAGTTGTCGCGGGTCGTCTCGCGGACACCCGATGGCACCGGTGCAGCCCGCCGGGTTCAACAATTCATCGAGCATCGCCGACGCGGCCCGTCGGCACACGAGGAGAGTGGATTTAGACGTGAGTATCAATTCCTTCGGCGCCCGCGGCACGCTGGACGTCGGCGACAACAGCTACGAGATCTACCGCCTGAATGCCGTCAAGGGCGCCGAGAAGCTCCCCTACGCCCTCAAAGTGCTGACCGAGAACCTCCTTCGTACCGAGGACGGCGCGAACATCACCGCCGAGCACATCGAGGCCCTGGCCAACTGGGATCCGAACGCCGAGCCCAGCGTCGAGATCCAGTTCACCCCGGCCCGCGTGATCATGCAGGACTTCACCGGCGTGCCCTGCATCGTCGACCTCACCACGATGCGCGACGCCGTCAAGGAACTCGGCGGCGACCCGAACAAGGTCAACCCGCTCGCGCCCGCCGAGATGGTCATCGACCACTCCGTGATCATCGAGGCCTTCGGCAACGCCCAGGCCTTCGAGCGCAACGTCGAGATCGAGTACCAGCGCAACGAAGAGCGATACAAGTTCCTCCGCTGGGGCCAGGGCGCCTTCGACGACTTCCGCGTCGTCCCGCCGGGCACCGGCATCGTCCACCAGGTCAACATCGAGCACCTCGCGCGCTCGGTCATGGTCCGTGACGGCGTCGCCTACCCCGACACCTGCATCGGCACCGACTCGCACACCACGATGGAGAACGGCCTCGGCGTCCTGGGCTGGGGCGTCGGCGGCATCGAGGCAGAGGCCGCGATGCTCGGCCAGCCGGTCTCGATGCTCATCCCGCGTGTCGTCGGCTTCAAGCTGACCGGTGCCACCAAGCCCGGCGTGACCGCCACCGACGTGGTCCTCACCATCACCGAGATGCTGCGCAAGCACGGTGTGGTCGGCAAGTTCGTCGAGTTCTACGGCAATGGCGTCGCCGAGGTGCCGCTGGCCAACCGCGCCACGATCGGCAACATGAGCCCCGAGTTCGGTTCGACGTGTGCGATGTTCCCCATCGACGAGGAAACCGTGAAGTACCTGCGCCTCACCGGCCGCAGCGAAGAGACGCTCGCCCTCGTCGAGGCGTACGCCAAGGAACAGGGCATGTGGCTCGAGAAGGACGCCGAGGAGGCCGTGTACTCGGAGTACCTCGAGCTCGATCTCGCCGACGTCGTCCCGTCGATCGCCGGCCCGAAGCGTCCGCAGGACCGCATCGAGCTGTGGGATGCCAAGAACGCCTTCCGCAAGGACATCCACAACTACGTCGAGAACGGCAACAGCCCGGCTCACACCAAGCTCGACGAGGCCGTCGAGGAGACCTTCCCGGCCTCCGACCCGGCCACGCTGACCTTCGCCGACGATGACGCGGAACCGCTGCACTCGGCCGCCAACGGCGCCGAGGGCCGTCCGACGAAGCCGGTGCGCGTGGACTCCGAAGAGCGCGGCTCGATGATCCTCGACCACGGCATCGTGACCATCGCATCGATCACCAGCTGCACCAACACCTCCAACCCGTCGGTCATGCTCGGCGCGGCGCTGCTCGCCAAGAAGGCCGTCGAGAAGGGCCTGACCTCCAAGCCGTGGGTGAAGACCTCGATGGCTCCGGGCTCGCAGGTCGTCACCGGTTACTACGAGAAGGCCGGCCTGTGGCCCTACCTGGAGAAGCTGGGCTTCTACCTGGTCGGCTACGGCTGCACCACCTGCATCGGCAACTCGGGCCCGCTGCCCGAGGAGATCTCGAAGGCGATCAACGACAACGACCTGACCGCCACCGCGGTGCTCTCGGGCAACCGCAACTTCGAGGGTCGCATCAACCCCGACGTGAAGATGAACTACCTGGCCTCGCCGCCGCTGGTCATCGCCTACGCCCTGGCCGGCACCATGGACTTCGACTTCGAGTCCGACCCGCTGGGCAAGGACACCGACGGTAACGACGTCTTCCTCAAGGACATCTGGCCGACCAACGAGGAGATCGAGGCGACCATCGCGTCGTCGATCTCGCCGGAGCAGTACGCCGCCGACTACGCCGACGTCTTCAAGGGCGACGAGCGCTGGCAGAACCTGCCCACGCCGTCGGGCAAGACCTTCGAGTGGGACGAGAAGTCGACCTATGTGCGGAAGCCTCCGTACTTCGAGGGCATGCAGCTCGAGCCGGCACCCGTCTCCGACATCAAGGGCGCTCGCGTGCTCGCGAAGCTCGGCGACTCGGTGACCACCGACCACATCTCCCCCGCGTCGACGATCAAACCCGGCACCCCCGCCGCGCAGTACCTCGACGCCAACGGTGTGGCACGCAAGGACTACAACTCGCTGGGCGCCCGTCGTGGCAACCACGAGGTGATGATCCGTTCGACCTTCGGGAACATCCGCCTGCAGAACCAGCTGCTCGACGGTGTGTCCGGTGGCTACACCCGCGACTTCACCCAGGAGGGTGCACCGCAGTCGTTCATCTACGACGCCGCGCAGAACTACGCCGAGCAGAACATCCCGCTCGTCGTGCTCGGCGGCAAGGAGTACGGCACCGGTTCGTCGCGTGACTGGGCGGCCAAGGGCACCAGCCTGCTAGGCGTCAAGGCGGTCATCACCGAGAGCTTCGAGCGCATCCACCGCTCGAACCTGATCGGCATGGGCGTCATCCCGCTGCAGTTCCCCGAGGGTGAGTCGCACAAGTCGCTGGGCCTCGACGGCACCGAGACCTTCGACATCACCGGTATCGAGGAGCTCAACGAGGGCAAGACCCCGAAGACCGTGCACGTCACCGCCACCAAGGAGGACGGCTCGAAGGTGGAGTTCGATGCCAAGGTGCGCATCGACACCCCCGGTGAAGCCGATTACTACCGCAACGGAGGCATCCTGCAGTACGTGCTGCGGAACATGATCAAGAGCTGACAGGAGCACGCGACGTGCCCAAGGTCAGTGATGACCGCCTTGCCGCGCGTCGTCGGGAGATTCTCGACGGCGCGCGGCATTGCTTCGCGGAGTACGGATACGACGGTGCGACCGTCAAGCGGATCGAGGAGTCCACGGGTCTGTCCCGCGGCGCGATCTTCCACCACTACCGGGACAAAGAGGCGCTCTTCCTCGCGCTCGCGCACGAGGACGCCGAACGCATGGCGGATGTCGCCGCCGAAGAGGGTCTCGTGCAGGTCATGCGTGACATGCTCACGCGGCCAGAGGATTTCGACTGGCTCGGAACCCGACTCGAGATCGCGCGAAAGCTACGCACCGACAACAGCTTCCGGGCCGAGTGGATGGCACGGTCGGCCGAGCTCGAGCAGGCCACCCTCACCCGCCTCGAGCGCGGCCGTCAGGCCGGTCGTCTTCGCGACGATGTCCCCACCAACGTCCTGGTCAAGTATCTGGATCTCGTTCTCGACGGACTGATCACCCGACTGGCATCGGGTCAGCCCACCGACGATCTGCACGCAGTCCTCGATCTCGTCGAGGAATCGGTGCGGGCCAAGGACTGACGCCCCCGCCGGGAACGATGAGCTCGACCGGACCGGCGAGCCGCGCCGAATGCCGTTCGGCGCGGCTCGCC